>JAHEKO010000319.1 GCA_024638355.1 Acidobacteriota bacterium | reverse complement strand
CGCTACGAGAACAGCGTCAGCTACATGGTGACCTCTCTCGACACGCACTTCGAGGGAACGGCGACCGGCGTCTTCGTCGCCTTCCACCATCTCGAGCAGGACCTCGACCCGCTGGCCGGCCAGCGCGTTGCGCCCCTCGTGCAGAGGGCCCCGAGCTTCTCCTTCGGCGGCTACCGGGGTCATCCGGTGGCGGTCGCCCTCGGCAACGCCCAGGCCGCCCAGGTCGTGGCCGACGCCGGCAAGCAGCTCGAGCTCCAGCGCCTGCAGCTCATGCTCAGCCAGGATCTGCGGATCCTGCACCGCATGGCCGCCGACTGGGCCGTGCACCTGAACATGGAGGTCAGCCGCGGCGTGACGCCCGACAGCGACCTCTACGACGAAGACGACCTGCGCAAGCGCCTCACCGGCGGCATCGCGGTCAAGTTCTAGTCGGCTCCCGCCGAGCCCGCGGACAACGTCCGCGCGCCTCCCGCTCGTGAGCCGCCGCGCGCCTGCTCGGAGCGGTCGAAATCCCCTGCGGCGCGCCCCCGCGCAAACCCGCATCAAAAAACGAGATCCAATCCTCCGGACGATCTTCAGAAAAATGGACCAAATCGGCTAAACTGCTGCTAAATAGGCCCTTCTAGGTGCTTCAAGGAACCGTTTTGGTGGCATGGATCCTGCTGTTGGAAAAGACGTCCGTTTGAGGTCACCGAGATGACCCCCCGCATCCCCAGGGCCAGTCTGTTTCTGCTGGTCGCGCTCATCCTGTCCGCCATCGTGGTCGGGCTGGGGTCCGTCACCGCCTCGCGGCGCATCGCGAGCTTCCAGCCGCTCGGTTTCGAGGCCGTGGCGGACGGCGGCCAGTGGATCGTGGTCGAGGTCGAGGACGAGAGCACCGGGGTAGCGGCCGGCGATCGGATTCTGCTGGTCAACGGCGAGACCTACGGCCAGGTCACGAGCCTCGCGTCGGCGCTGCGCGACCGGGCGTCGAGCGATCTGCTGCTCTTCCGCGCGGGCGCGGAGGAGCCGGTCAACGTCACCTACACGCTGCCGCCGATCCGCGTCGACTACCCCTACCTGATCCTGGCGCTGATCGGCCTCGCCTATCTGGCGATCGGCGTCTATACCCTGTTCCGCGATCATCGCCGTCCGGCGGGAGTCTTCTTCCTCTGGTGCCTGACCACCACGGCGGTCTACCTGATCTCGGCGGTGGCGCCCTTCGACGCGATCGGCCGCGCGGCCTACGTCGTCGAAGAGCTCGCGCGGATCCTGCTGGCGCCGCTCACGCTCCACTTCTTCGTCGTCTTCCCCTCCTTCCTGGCGCGCAGCGATCGCGCCGAGCGGGTGGTGCCGTTCCTCTACATCCCGGCCTCCTTCCTGCTCGTGCTGCAGGCCGACCTGGTCTTCTTCGGCGGCCGCTGGCTGTTCGGCGGCGCGGCGGCCACGGCGCTCGGGATTCTCGACAACCTCGAGCTCTTCCACATCATCCTCTTCGCGCTCGCCTCGGCCGGAGTGCTGGTCTGGCGGCTGTTGAACACCGAGCAGCTCGAGCAGCACCGGCAGGCGACCTGGATCGCCATCGGCATGGTGGGCGGCTATCTGCCGTTCCTCGGCCTCTACGTTCTGCCCCAGATGGTCGGCCTCAGCCTGCCGAGCCCGGTCACCGCCGCGGCGGTGCTGCCGCTCTCGCTGGTGCCGCTGACCTTCGCCTACGCGATCCTGCGCTACAAGCTCTGGGACATCGGCGTGATCGTGCGCAGCACGCTCACGGCGAGCCTGACCGTTCTGATCGGCGTGATCGGCTTCTCGATCGTCAACGTGACGATCAACCGCCTGGTTCCGGACGATCTCGCCCTCGGACGGAACCTCCTGACCTTCGCCTCCGGCCTGATCATCGCCGGTACCCTGCTGCCGACCCGGCGCGCCCTCTCCGGCTCGCTCGAGCGGCTCCAGTACCGCGGCACCTGGGGGCGCCGGCGGGCGCTCGCCGATTTCGGCCGCGAGCTCCTCACCGAGCGCAATCTGGAGCGCCTGTGCAAATCGCTGTCGCAGCAGCTCGAGCTCAGCCTGGGCCTGCATCGGACCGGCTTCTACGTGGCCCACGGCACCTCGCTGCTCTCCGTGCGCGGCGACCTCGACCTGCCCGACATGCTGGGCTTCCAGCAGTTCGACTCCGACTTCTGGCACAGCGACTTCGAGATCCTGCACGGCGTCGAGATGCCGACCGGCGAGCCCACGGTGCTGCAGCGCTTCTACGAGCTGGGCTACCGCTACGCCTTCCCGCTGCGGGTGCGCGACAGCTCGCTCGGCTTCGTGCTGACCGGCTACCGTGAAGACGATCTGCCGTTCTCGAGCGACGACCTCGAGCTGGTCCGCAACCTGCTGAACCAGGCGGCCCTGGCGATCGAGAACGCGCAGCTCCTGAACCAGCTGCAGCACCAGCTCGACGAGGTGCTCCGGCTCCAGCAGTTCACCCAGGGAATCGTCGAGTCGTCGCCCGCGGGAATCGTGGTGGTCGACTCGGACGACATCGTTCTTTCGGCCAACCTCGCCTTCTGCGACCTGGTCGATCGCGGGCCCGGGCGGGTCAAGGGGTTGGAGCTCGCCGAGCTCTTGCCGGTCTCGCCGCTGCCCAAGCCGGGCCACGGCCTGCAGGAGGCGAGCTTCACCGGCGCCGACGGCGTCGAGCGCTACGTGCAGCTGAGCGTCGCCGAGCTCGAGCAGGCCGAGGGCGATCCACACCGGGTTCTGGTCGTTCAGGACGTCACCGAGCGGGTGACGATGGAGAACGAGCTCAAGGAGAAGGACCGGCTGGCTTCGCTCGGCATGCTGGCGGCCGGCGTGGCGCACGAGGTCAACACGCCGATCACCGGCATCTCGAGCTACGCCCAGATGCTGCTCGCCGACACTCCGGAGGGAGATCCCAAGCACAAGCTGCTCAAGAAGATGGAGCGGCAGACCTTCCGCGCCGCGCAGATCGTGCACAACCTGCTGGAGTTCGCGCGCAACCGCGAGCCCGACCAGGCGACGGTCGAGATCGTGCCGTTGATGAACGAGAGCCTCGACCTGCTGGCCGAACGCCTGGAGGAGCACAATGTCGAGCTCGACTGGCGGCAGCCGCGAGATCCTCACGTCACCGTCGAGGGCAACAGCGGCGAGCTGCAGCAGGTGTTCACCAACCTGGTGCTGAACGCCCTCGAGGCGATGGGCACCGACGGCGGCAAGCTGACGGTCGAGATGGAGAGCGACGGCCGCTGGGTCTGGGCCAGCATCGAGGACACCGGCCCGGGGATCTCGCCGAAGAACCTGGAAAAGATCTTCCAGCCGTTCTTCTCGAGCAAGCTGAAGACCGGCGGGACCGGTCTGGGACTGGCGATCACCTACAACATCGTGCGCCGTCACGGCGGCGATATCCGGGTGATCAGCCACCCCGGCGACGGGTGCCGATTCATTGTCGAGCTGCCGGTGCACGCGCCGGCGGCGATCTCGAAGTAGGGCCGGCCACACGGGCCGGCTGCGTGGGGTAGCCAGCGAAGGGCTGGGAAAGAGGGTTTTGAGCCGCAACAGAATCCTGATCATCGACGACGAGGAGGTCCTGCAGGACGTCCTCACCGACCTCCTGCAGAAGGAGGGCTTCGAGACGATCAGCGCCCGCACCGGCGAGGAGGGGCTGCAGAAGCTCGAGCGCGAGGAGGTCGACCTGGTTCTGCTCGACCTCATGCTCCCCGGCATCTCGGGCCAGGACGTGCTCAAGCGGATCCGGGCCGAGGACCCAGACCAGGTGGTGGTGGTGATCACCGCCTTCTCGTCGATCGAGGGCGCGATCGAGGCGATGCGCGAAGGCGCCTTCCACTACATCCCGAAGCCGTTCAAGAACCAGGAAGTGCTGCTGACCGTGCGGCAGGGGCTCAAGCAGCGCAGCCTGACGGTCGAGAACCGGCGCCTGCGCGAGGAGCTCAAGCAGCGCTACGCCTTCGGCAACATCATCGGCAAGAGCAAGCCGATGCGGAAGGTGTTCGAGCTCATCCAGCTCGCCGCGCCCGCCAAGAGCAACATTCTCGTGCTGGGCGAGAGCGGCACCGGCAAGGAGCTGGTGGCGAAGTCGATCCACCACCACTCGCGCCGCGCCGAAGGCCCGTTCGTCACGGTGAACTCGGGCTCGATGCCCGCGGATCTGCTCGAGAGCAATCTCTTCGGCCACGTCAAGGGCGCCTTCACCGGCGCGGTCGCGGGCAAGAAGGGCCTGTTCGAGATGGCCGACGGCGGCTCGATCTTCTTCGACGAGATCGGCAACATCCCGCTCGACACCCAGGCCAAGCTGCTGCGCGTGATCCAGGAGCGCGAGTTCATGCGCCTGGGCGGCGTCGACGTGCTCAAGGCCGACGTGCGGATCATCGCCGCCACCAACGCCGATCTCGACGCGGCGGTCAAGAACAACGAGTTCCGCGAAGACCTCTTCTACCGCCTGAACGTGATCACCATCGTGCTGCCGCCGCTGCGCGAGCGGCCCGAGGACATCCCGCTCCTGGCGCGCAACTTCCTCGCGACCTACGCGGAGGAGAACGAGAAGGATCTCCAGGACATCTCGCTCGGGGCGATGGAGCTGCTTCTCGACTACCAGTGGCCGGGCAACGTGCGCGAGCTCGAGAACGCGATCGAGCGGGCGGTGGTGCTGTCGCAGGACTCGGTCCTCGACGTCGACCTGCTGCCCCCCTCGGTGCGGCAGCCGAGCACGGCCCCGGCGCCGGCCGCGTCGCTGCCGACCAACGGCATGTCCTTCAAGGAAGCCAAGGACGCCTACGAGCGCCAGCTCATCGTGAAGGCGCTGCAGACGTCGGGCGGCGTGCAGAAGAAGGCGGCGGAGCTCCTGCAGGTGAAGCCGACGACGCTCCACGAGATGATGAAGAGGCTGAACATCTCGGTGGACGCGCTGGTCAGCCACTAG
>JAHEKO010000318.1 GCA_024638355.1 Acidobacteriota bacterium | reverse complement strand
AACGAGGCGAGGTCGACGGCACGGTCGAGGTCGCCCGCGTCTACGTCTCGGGCACCCTCAAGGGCGTGATCAAGGCGAGGAAGCGGATCGAGATCACGGCCGGCGGCCGCGTGCTCGGCGAGATTCAAACGCCGACGCTGGTGATCGAGGAAGGCGGTTTCTACGAAGGCCGCTGCACGATGGAGCCGACGGCGCAGCGCGAGCCGAAGCCCGAGTCTTCGGCGGTTGCCGGAGTCGTGACTCCGCTCAAAGCCCAGCGCGAAAGCTAGCGCCCGGCAGCCTCACCTACTCTTCGGCCCCGAGCGGAGCGCGGGCCGCCAGCGTCTCGTAGGAAGGGACGAAGGTGAGCGGGTTGCGGGCCAGGAAGGAGGCCTCGAAGCCCCAGGTCAGGACCCGGCCATCGAGATCGCCGGCGATCGGGAGCCGTAGACCGTAGAGGAGGGTCGGCATCACGTCGATGACCTGAGCCCCCTCGAGCAGGAAGCCCTCGCGGATGCCTTCGCCGGAGAGAAAGATCACGCCGTCGGGAGCGCCGCCGAAACGGCCCTCGATGGGCTTGCCGGACAGATTGCCAAGCAGGCGACGCACCCCGGTAGGGGTGTCGACGCCGAAGGAGGACACGACGGCCAGAATCCGCGGGCCGCTCGTACGCTGCCAGAGCTCGGCGAGGAAAGCGTCGAGGTGCCGGTAGTAGGAGACGAGGAACTGGGCCGACTGGTTGTGGAGCGGAGCCTGGTCGCCTTCGAACTGAACCGCGGAATAGCTGCCGAAGTAACGAGCCGAGACCTCGGTGAGGCCCGGGAGCATCAGGAACCAGGCGCGAACACCGCGCTTCTGATCCAGGAGAAAGGTCGTCAACGACTCCCGCCACAGATCGCCGGCGAGCATCCGCAAGACGTCGTGGGGCACCTCCAGGCCGAGCTGCTCGACGACGCCGGTATCGATCTCCGCGGTCGACAGCCGGAAGAGAATGGCGCGCTCGACGAGCTCGGACGGCCGGGCGTTGGCGGCGATGAAATTGCCATCGAAGTAGCTCTCGGAAAAGGCGAACTCGAGCTCGCCGGTGCCCGGATGGCAGACGGGCCAGCCGATGACTCCGGCATCCACGCCCAGGCGGGCCAGGACCTCCCAGATGGCCAGGACGTCACGAGTGCGAGTATCGGCTTGCCAGGGCTTGAACCCGGCCATTCGCAAAACGGGGCCGCCGAATCCGGCCGGCACGAGTCGCAGGGCGGAGCCCGGGCTCAAGAAGCCCGCCGGAAAGACCTGGCTACCGAGAACGCCGTGCTTGTACGGCAGCTTGCCCGTCGCGACCGAGCTCCAGAGGGCGTCCGGATAGGTCGGGGAGAGGGTGCCGAGCCGCCCATGCGCCCCGCGCTCGATGAGCTGCGCGAAGAACGGAAGCTGACCCTGTCCGGCCAGCGGCAGGATCGCATCCAGCGTGGCGCTCTCGATTCCGACCACCATCAGGAGGGGCCGGGGCTCCGGTTCCAATGCCGAGGGGAGGGCTGCCTGCGCCTTCGGCTCGAACGCCTCGCGCCGCTCGATCAGAACGTAGACCGAGGCGAGAGCGAGGAAGGCCACCAGGAGAGCCGAGCGCCAGCTGTACGGCCGCCCCTGGAGGCTGTGGAGCAGAGCGGTATAGAAGGTGATCAGGGCGAAGAGCGTCAGCCAAGCCGCGGCCTTGATCAGGCGCGTGTTCATTCCCGGCGGCACGAAGAACGAGTAGAACGAGGCGTGGATCCAGTAGACCGTCGCGCCGAGGGCGAGAACCGCAGAGATCGACCAGGGGGCGAGTCGCCGGGCGCGGCCCTCGCGCCGCTGCGTCCACGGCGTCAGAAGAGCAGCGGTGAGGGCCCCGAGAGCTCCACCGTAGAGCAGCACGCCGCGCAGGAACGGTCCTTCGCCGAAGGCGAGAGCGGGATTCAGGAAGAAAATCAGGCCGCCGAAGTACGAGCCAAGAAGCAGGCCGGGAGCGGCGTTGAAGGGCAGGTCCCGGATCCAGCGGCGGTCCGATCCGCCAGTCGTGTCAGCCGCCATGATCGAGGTGGGGAATAATGCGGTGTCGGGAGGATCGTAGCAGAGACCATGGTGTCGAAATCCCAGCGCGGCCCCGGCTTCTGGCACCGGCAGCTTCTCCGCCTCGACGCGGAGCGGGCCCATGACCTCGCCATCCGAGCCATCGGCCTGGCGGGCCGCACGGCGGCCGGGCGCGGCCTCCTCCGGCGCCGGTTTCCGGCCGGGGACGGTGGCCGGCTGAGCCAGGAGCTCTTCGGACGGACGTTCCAGAATCCGCTCGGCCTGGCCGCCGGATTCGACAAGAACGCTCGGGCCGTGCGCGGGCTCGCGGCGCTCGGCTTCGGCTTCGTGGAGCTGGGAACCGTGACCCCGAAACCGCAGTCGGGCAATCCGAAGCCGAGGATCTTCCGTCACCCCGCGCACGAGAGCCTGCAGAACGCACTGGGGTTCAACAACGAAGGTATGGAGGCCGTCTACCGTCGAGTGGGCGCGAACTACCCGTTCCCGTTTCCGATCGGGGTGAACGTCGGCAAGAACGCGGTGACGCCGCTGTCGGAGGCGCGATCGGACTACGAAGCTCTTTTCCGTCGGTTCGGCCGCGTGGCCGACTACCTGGTGATCAACATCTCGTCGCCGAACACGCCCGGCCTCCGCGATCTCCAGGCGCCGGACCAGGTCGCGGCCCTGCTCGAGCTCGGCCGCAGCCTGACCGAGCGGCCGCTTCTGGTGAAGCTCTCGCCCGATCTCGACAGCAAGGCCGCGGTCGCTCTCGCAGGGGCCGCGGTCGAGGCCGGGGCGGCCGGCATCATCCTCACCAACACCACCATCGACTACTCGTTGATTCCGGGGGTTGCGGCGCCGGGGGGCCTGAGCGGCCGGGTGCTCGCGCGCCGCAGCTTCGAGCTGCTCGAGGCGGTGGCGGCGGAGCTCTTCGGTCGGACGGTCCTGATCAGCGTCGGCGGCGTCGGTTCGGGCGAGGAGATCTACCGCCGGCTGCGCGCCGGCGCGTCACTGGTGCAGCTCTATACGGCGCTCGTCTATCGCGGCCCGCGCCTGGTGAGCACGGCACTCGCCGAGCTCGGCGGCCTGATGGAGCGAGATGGCTGCCGGCGGCTCTCTGATATCGTCGGCGCGGACGTGACGAGAGGATGACGGAGCGCCCCGGGGACGAGGCCGATCCCTCGCGCCGCGTAGCGGTCGCGCTGGACACTCCCGACTGGGAGACCTTCGGCGCCTGGTGCGAGTTCTTCGGCCCGCGCGTCGGCCTGCTCAAGGTGGGCCTCGAAGCCTACACGCGCTGGGGGCCCGCCTGCGTCGAGCTGGCGCGTCGCCACGGCCGCGGCATCTTCCTCGACCTCAAGCTGCACGACATCCCCAATACGGTTGCCGGAGCCACGGCCGCGGCGCGCGACCAGGGCGTCGACTACCTGACCGTGCACGCTGCCGGCGGCCCGGCGATGCTGGCGGCGGCCCGCTCCGCCGCGGGCGAAGACGTCCGGCTGCTGGGGGTCACCCTCCTGACTCACCTGGCGGCCGACGACCTGGAAGCCCTGGACCTCCCCGGCGCCGCACGGGAGCGGGTCGAGCGTTGGGCCGCCCTGGCCGCCGCCGGTGGCTGTGCCGGAGCGGTCTGCTCGCCGCGCGAGGTGGCGCTCTTGCGCGAGAGTCTCGGGCCGGGCTTCGTCCTGGTCACTCCCGGCGTTCGGCCGGCGGGCCTGGTCGCGGCGGACGATCAGCGGCGCACCGCCACGCCCGAGCGGGCGCTGCGCGACGGCTCCGACATCCTGGTGATCGGGCGGCCGTTGACCCGGGCCGCGGATCCCGAAGCGGCACTCGCGCAGGTCCTGGCGGAGATCGGCTCGATCGCTCCGAGCCCGCGCGACCTCGCCCCGGCCCGCTAGCCTGACCCGGGGTTAGTTGACGCGTTCGTCGACCTCGCCGGCGGCGGGCGCGGGCTGGTCGAGGGCGCGGCGAACGGTCCAGATCAGAAAGAGCATCGCGTTCTGCAGGCTGCCGAGGGTGTCGAAAAAGCTGGTGCGAGTCAGGTCTTCGGCGTAGAGGCGCATCCGCAGGTTGATCCGATCGAGCGGGATGGCGACGCCCTGGAAGTCGACCCGCATGTCGAGGAGCTTGAACCGGATGCCCCAGCAGAAGTCCTCCTGCGCCTTGGGGTCGAGCGCCTGGAGCTTCTCGGCGTGGCTGGCGTCGAGGCGGACACTGGCATGCAGAATCAGCCGGTGCGGCGGCGCGCTCTCCTGAGCGAAGATCACGACCTTGCCGCCCGGATCCTGGCCGCGGAGCGCCCAGGCCGCCCCCTGGCCGCTGCCCTTGGTCGCCTGCCACCCCTCGGCGACGAGCCAGTCGAGGATGCGCGCTCTGACGCGTTCGAGATCGGGCTCGGCGGTGGTTTCGGTGGACAAAATACCCTTCAAAAGCGAACTTTCTGGAGCTCCGGTGGAGTTTCTTGGATCAAACGAGGAATATCGGCCGATCCAGGTCGTGCTCGAAGACCCATTCGTACTGATAGACCCTGAAATCGAGCGTCACCTTGTAGGTGGCGCGAATGCGCACCCGCCTGGTCGACTTCTCGACCTTCAGATTGGTTTTCTTGAGCGGGATCTCGAGCTCGCGAGCCTTCTTGAGAATGCGATTGCGCAGCACCTCGGCGGTCGCGCGGCCCGAGAACTGGGCCTGCTCCTCGATGAAGTCCGCGAACTCCACGTCGGTGAGCTTGACGGGCACCGCCTTGACGGCGATGAAGATACCTATGGCTAGGACGGCCATCCAGAGGATGCAGCCGATACGGCCTTCGCCCCGCGATCCGAGTCTTGTCATCGTATGGCCTCCGGTGTCGACATTAGCCTAGCGCACGATCTGGAAGCTCCGATCCCAGCGCGTCTTGGAAAAGA
>JAHEKO010000317.1:3409-4931 GCA_024638355.1 Acidobacteriota bacterium | reverse complement strand
CCGGGATCGAGTCGCGCCAGGCCGCGATCGAGCACGGACGCCGCGCGCGCCAGTAGGCGATCCAGTCGATCGGTGGTCGCCAGGTTGGAGGCGACGACGGCCTCGACCGCGTCGGGCGACTCGCTGAACAGCGGATGGCTCAGGAACCAGGCCGCGTGGTTGATGCAGCCCGCGTCCAGATCCTCGCGGATGTCCCGGAGGTCGTCGATGATCTGGGTGGCCACCGTGAAGGCGTCGAGGGCGGGCGACAGCTGCCCGGTCCAGGCCGAGTCGCGCCCGGCGGCGAGCGTTACGCCAGCGGCGGCGATCTTCAGACAGGCCGAGAGGTCGGCATAGAGCCGCAGCTCCTGGTCGGGATCGCGGTCGGGGGAGCGCTGGAGCCGGCCGAGCTCGAGGATGGCGCGCGAGGTGGCGGCGATCGTCTCCTGAAAGACCCGCCAGAAGGGCGAGCGCCCGTCGAAATGGAGCGCCGCGCAGCGGGCCGCCTCCGCCAGAAGCGAGTGGGTTCCGAGGGCGAGTCGCGGGTCGCGGCTGTCGCCGTCGATCAGATCGTCCTGGATGCGGAAGACGCCGAAGACGCAGAACTGCAGCCAGCAGAGGTCGTCCACCAGCTTCCGGCCGGCGGGCGTCGCGTCGACGCCGAAGCTCGCGGCCAGCCAGCGCGGGACGCTGAGCCAGGAAAAGTCGGCCGACGAGCCCGCCGGCAGCAGCCGCTCCGAGATCTCTCGAGTCGAGCCGGGGCACGAGCGGTCGAGGAGATCCTCCAGCCGCTCGCGAATCCCGCGGCGCTCGATGAGGGGCGCGGCCGCCGCCGGCGAGGCTCCCATCTAGCGCGCGCCCTCGGGAGCCGGCACGCCGGGCGTGCCGGTCTTCCAGATGAACGACTCGAGGATCGGCCGCGGCTCCTCGTCGGTGGGCGCCAGGACGGCGAGCACCTCGGAGGCCTTGCGGCTGCGGGCCGTCCGCCAGTCGGTCTGCGACTCGTTCGGGCTGCGGTTTCTGTTGCGGCTCATGGTCATTCCTCCTTGCGGTGATTGGCTTGGCACCCACACCGCGTGCGTGCCTTCTGGAGGAATGGACTGCCGTCAGTCGACGAATTCCCTGAGTTTGTTCGCGGCGGCCGCGCGCCCCTCGGATTCGGCCGCGATGGCGAGGGCCCGCGCGTAGGGCGCAAGGTGGAGCTCGTCGGGGGCCTCGATCTCCTTCAGGCGCGTCAGCCTCTTCGCGTTGTAACCGGCCGCCCCCGCGTCGTCGCCGCGGTAGATCGCGAGCAGCTCGAGCAGCGCGTAGGTCGGAGGATCGACGGAAGGGAGAGACCGGGCGTGCTCTAGGTAGCCTTGCGCCTCGTCGGGCAGCCCGACCAGGATCGCGCACCCCGCCGCCGCCCAGTAGAGGCCGGGGAAGCGCCACCGCCGGTCGGCCAGCGGCTGGAGCAGCTCCCAGGCACCCTCGATGTCGCCCGACTGGAGCTCGGTGCCCGCCAGCATGAAGCGCACGACCCGGTTGTCCGGCTCCTTCTCGA
>JAHEKO010000317.1:0-3309 GCA_024638355.1 Acidobacteriota bacterium | reverse complement strand
AAGCGCCACCGCCGGTCGGCCAGCGGCTGGAGCAGCTCCCAGGCACCCTCGATGTCGCCCGACTGGAGCTCGGTGCCCGCCAGCATGAAGCGCACGACCCGGTTGTCCGGCTCCTTCTCGAGCGCGATCTTGAGCTCCCTCTGCTCCTTTCGAGCATTGCCGGCGGCGTGGGCGATCGCCCACTCGATCATCGGCCGCTCGAAGGGCGTGGCGCCCTCGTAGAGGCGCCTGAGATCGGCGAGATAGCGAGCCAGCAGATCCGGATCGTCGCCTTCCGCGACCAGGCTGCCGATGCGCCACACGCGTGGAGCCACGAATTCCGCGTCGCGCTCCGCAGCCTGGTCGAGTAGAACGCGAGCTCCGGAGTCGTTGAGGTAGGTGTAGGAAAGCCCCTGAAGAAAATCGCCGACGGCGAACGTGTCGTGCCGGCGGAAATCGAACCAGGGTCGGATGTCCGGATCGGCGTAGAGATCCAGGTCGATGGCGCCCAGGTAGGCGATCACGAGGCGAGTGATCTCTTCGGCGCCCTGCCTCGACCCCTCCGGCGTGGGGACCATCTTGACGGCCCTGGGGGCCCACTGGAACCCTTCGGTCCGCGCGTCGATCACTCTCGGCTGCACCTCGTAGCGGTCGCCGAACAGCTCGACGTCGAGCTCGATGCAGAGCGTACGGCTCGCGGTCGTAACCGGATCGCAGCTGTTCGCCTCTCTGATGCCGAGCCCCTGGGCTCCGGCGAAGGCCGTCAACAGGTGCTGGTGCAAGCCCCGCCCGGCCGCCGAGTGGGGAGCGCCCGGCTCGGGGGCGATCAGCAACAGCTCCCGTTCGGCCGGGGGGACTGGAAGCGGCGCCGGCTCGCGGCGTGGCCGCAACAGGACCGCGGCCACCAACGCGAGCAGGATCGCGGCGCCGGCCGCGTACGCGATCCAGGGCCGCCGGGCCTTTGCGGCGGGCTCGGGCTCGAGCGTCTCGACCGGCGCGATCAGCCGGTAGCCGCGTTTGGGAATCGTCTGGATGTAGCGCGGATCGCTCGCGTTGTCGCCGAATGCCTTGCGCAGCTCCCAGACGGCGTGCGTCAGAACTTCGTCGGTGACGAAGGCGTCGCCCCACACGGCCCCGATCAGCTCCTTCTTCGAGCAGACGTGACCACTACGCGCCGCCAGCGCGACGAGTACGTCGATCGACCGGGGCTCGACGTGCACCGGCTCGTCGCCGTTGACGATCAGCCCCAGCGACGGGCGCACCACCCGATCTCCGACGGAAAAATCCGCAAGATCCGTCAATTCTCTCTGCCCGCTTGGCAATCGACGGCTGTTTTCGATGTCGGAGCGGTCCCTCAGAAAAACCACAGACTTCCCTCAGGACCACTCAGACGCTGCCGATTACCTTGCACTCAAGATTACAACAACAGGGCGGCTTTTTGGGGGAAGGATGATGAATGCTCGATCCGAAGCACTGACTTTCGATGGCTGGCCGGCGCCGCGCGAGGCGAAAACCGCCGCGGATTCACCGACCCGCGCCGCGACCCGCCTACCCCTGGAATCGAAGGCCTCCGAGGCCGATTGCAGGCGCCTCCTGCTCGAGCATCTGGATTTCATCGAGCGGACGGTGACGGCCGTCGCCCGCCGCAATGCCATGAGCCCGTGGGAGCGGGACGACCTGGCGGGCCGGGTGAAGCTGCGGTTGATCTCGAACGACTACGCGATTCTCCGCAAGTTCGAGGGCAAGAGCCGGCTCACCACCTATCTCACCACGGTGATCCAGAACCTCTTCCGCGACTTCAGGATCCAGCAGTGGGGCAAGTGGCGCCCGTCGGCGGCAGCCAAGCGGCTCGGCGACCTCGGCGTGCAGCTCGAGGCGCTGCTCTACCGCGACCGCTTCTCCTTCCACGAGGCGGTCGAGCTCCTGCGCAGCCGCTACGGTGTCGAAGCCTCGGAGCTCGAGCTGCTCGAGGTCGCGGGCGCACTGCGTGCTCGCACCACGCGGCGCTTCGAGAGCGACTCGGTGCTGTCGTCTCTCGCGGCTTCCGAGCGCGGGGATCAGCGGGTCGTCGACGGCGAGCGGGCCGCCGTGTCGGAGCGGGTGCGGGCGGCTCTGGCCAGGGCGCTCGCGGCGCTCGGGTCCGAGGATCGCCTGATTCTCAAGCTGCGTTTCACCGACGGGCTCACCATTCGGTCGATCGCCGCGACCCTCGACCTCGATCAGCGCGGCATCTATACGCGCGTCCGCAAGATCCTGGGCGAGGTCCGGGAGCGCATCGTCGAGCAGGGTGTGCGCTGCGAGGAGGTCATGGACCTTCTCGCTTGGCCCGCCTGCTCGATCGAGGCGGGGCTCGGCGAGGCGCCGGCGGCGAAGACGGCCTGACCCCCCGCGCCCGGGCGCCTCGCTATCATCGGCCCGAGCATGTCGGAGCCAGGCCAGCCTGACCCGGGCGTCGATCCGCGGGCGCTCTTCGAGAGCCACCTCGACGAGATCGAGCGGATCGTCGGCTGGATCGCCCGCCGCGCCTGCCTGGTGGGCGACGACGCCGAGGAGTTCCGCTCCTGGGTCCACGTCAGGCTGATGGAGGACGACTTCCGCGTTCTGCGCAGCCACTCCGGGCGGAGCACGCTCGGCACCTACCTGACGGTGGTGGTCCAGAACCTGGCGCGCGACTTCAAGTCGAAGCGGTGGGGGCGCTGGCGCCCCTCCGCGGCCGCCGAGCGGCGCGGCGTGACCGCGGTCCAGCTCGAAACGCTGCTGTACCGCGACGGCTTCTCGCTGGGCGAGGCGACCGAGATGCTCCGGCGGCACCACGGGGTTCGCATGAGCGCGGGCGAGATCGCGGCCCTGGCCGCCGAGCTGCCGCAGCGCTCGCGGCCGGCGGTGGAAGGCGGCGAGGCCGTAGAGGCCGCGCCCGCCGCGGATCGTGCCGACCAAGGAGCTCTGCGCGCCGAAGCCCAGGCGCGCCTGGCCCAGGCGCGCCGGGCCCTGAGCGGCGCGCTGGCCGAGCTCGACCGCGAGGACCGCCTGATCCTTCGCATGCACTACGAGAGCGGGCTGACCATCGCGGCGATCGCCGCGGCGCTCGGCCTCGTCCAGCGCCGGCTCTACACGCGCCGCGAGGCCTCGCTACGCACGCTCCGGTCGGGGCTGGAGAAGCGCGGTCTCGAGCCCGGGCTGACGCTCGAGGCGCTGCGATGGTCGGATCAGGAAGGTCGAGGACTCGACTTCCGGGATTCGGGGCCGTCTAATCCTAACGAGCGAGAGGGAAGCGACGAGGAATGATCGAGAGGGAATTGAAACCGGGCGACTCGGAGCTGATTGCCGCCT
>JAHEKO010000316.1 GCA_024638355.1 Acidobacteriota bacterium | reverse complement strand
GTGGGCTGGGCAGTCAGCGTGAAGAGAACCGCGATCAGAAGAACAAGCGCCAGCTGTTTCATCGTGTACCTCCCTAGAGAACGGCCCGGCAAGAGAGTCGTTACCCAGTCCCTATTGGCTTCCTTCGCCGGCCGCAACCCCCTTCGAGAGGGCACGGGACTGCCCGCAGAGGGGGGTGTGAGGACGCGCGGCTACCGTTCGAAGAGCGCCTGCGTCGTCACCGCGAGGTGGCACTGACGGCAGTGGCTGCGCTCAGGATGATCGGAACGTTGCCGAGCGCGCCGATCCTCTCGGTTGGCCCGTTAGTCTCTACAATCGGTCGTATGAGCCAGCCTACCGGTCCGCGCGGCCGCGGCGCCTCCGGCAATCCGGCGGGCCGCTTCGAGCGGATCGAGATCGAGTCGGAGCTGCCGCCGCCGGGGCGGGTGGAGACCGAGTTCCTGCGCGACTCGAGCCGGACGATCCTGGTGCGCAACGACAGCCCCGACGTGCCTTTCGACGTCGGGCTCAACCCCTACCGGGGGTGCGAGCACGGCTGCATCTACTGCTACGCGCGGCCGACGCACGAGTACCTGGGGCTCTCGGCCGGGCTCGACTTCGAGACGCGGATCCTGGTCAAGGAGGACGCGCCGCGGCTCCTGGAGCGCGAGCTCGCCGCCCCCTCCTGGCGACCCCGGGTGGTGGGCATCAGCGGGGTGACCGACCCCTACCAGCCGATCGAGCGTAGGCTCGGCCTGACACGCGGCTGTCTCGAGGTTCTGGCCCGCTGCCGCAATCCGGTGGCGATCGTCACCAAGAACTCGCTGGTCGAGCGCGACGCCGACCTTCTCGCCGAGATGGCGGCCGACGAGGCCGCGGTCGTCTACCTGTCGATCACCACGCTCGACGCCGAGCTCGCCCGCCGCATGGAGCCGCGCACGTCGCATCCGCGGCGGCGGCTCGAGGCGATCGCGAAGCTGACCGCGAGCGGCATCCCCTGCGGCCTGCTGATGGCGCCGGTCGTGCCCGGTCTCACCGATCACGAGATTCCCGCCGTCGTCGAGGCGGCGGCGCAGGCGGGCGCCCGCTGGGCGCACTACATCGCACTGCGGTTGCCGGGGGCGGTGAGCGGCCTGTTCGAGAGCTGGCTCGAGGAGCACTATCCCGATCGCAAGGGCAAGGTGCTGTCGCGGGTGGTGTCGATGCGCGGCGGGCGGTTGAACGATCCAAGATTCGGCAGCCGCATGCGCGGCGAGGGTGTTTTCGCCGACCAGATCGCGGCGCTCTTCGAGACCGCGCGGAAAAGTCACGGCCTCGAGGTGGGCGGCTCGCGGCTGTCCACCGAGCACTTCCGGCGTCCCGGCGGCGAGCAGATCGGGCTGCCGCTCTGAGGAGTGGGCCGGCGCGTTCCGGCCCGTGGCGGCTGCGGCGCGGTACCTCTGCGCCCGGCGCGGGTCCGGGCGCTACGGGTGTCGCAATGCCGCGTAGCGCCCCCACCTGTGGGGGGCGATCCTCTGGGGCTGCCGGCGTCTGCAATCAGCCGCGCCGCAGCTCGCCCAGCGCGCGGTCGAAGGCGCTCAGCAGCATCTCGGCGTCGGTCCGGTCGAAGACCATCGGCGGCTTGAACTTGAGCACGCTGTGGTCGGGCCCGTCGCTCGAGAGCAGAATGCCGGTCGCCCGCACGGCCTCGATCGCCTCGGCCAGCCTCTCGCCGTCGGGCTCACGCGTCTCCCGGTCTTTGACCAGCTCGACTCCCAGATAGAAGCCCCGCCCGCGCACGTCGCCGATGGCCGGATGCCGCTCCGCCAGCTCACGCAGGCCGTCGAGTAGAAAGGCTCCGGCCGTGGCGGCGTTCTCGCGCAGGTTCTCCCGCTCGAGCACGTCGAGCACCGCGAGCCCGACGGCACACGAGACCGGATTGCCGCCGAAGGTGGCGAAGTACTCCATGCCGTTGTCGAACGCCGCGGCGACCTCGCGGGTAGTGATCACGGCCGCCAGCGGGTGGCCGTTGCCGAAAGGCTTGCCCATGGTGACGATGTCGGGCATCGCGGCCTGCGACTCGAAGCCCCACCAGTGGCTGCCGACCCGGCCGAAGCCGATCTGGACCTCGTCGGCGATCGCCAGGCCGCCGGCGGCGCGCACCATCTCGAATGCGCTGCGCAGGTAGCCCGCGGGCGGCTCGACCTGGCCGCCGCAGCCGACGATCGGCTCGGCGATCATGCCGGCGATCTCGTCGCCGCCGGCGCGCGCCCGGGCGATGGCGTCGGCGACCGTCCGGGCATAGTCCTCCCCGCTCTGCGGGCCGCGGTAGATCCCACGGTACGGGTCCGGGCAGGGCACCACGTGAACCCACCCCGGAGCTCCCCGGCCTCCCGGCCCGTCGTGCTTGTAGGAGCTCAGGTCGATCAGCGAAGAGGTGTGTCCGTGGTAGCCGTGCTCGATCGCCAGGAAGTGATGCCGGCCGGTGGCGGTGCGGGCGAGCCGCAGCGCGAGCTCGTTGGCTTCGCTGCCCGAGTTGACGAAGTAGCAGACCTCGAGCGGATCGGGAAAGAGCGCGGCGAGGCGCTCGGCCAGCCGGCCCAGGTTCTCGTGCAGGTAGCGGGTGTTGGTGTTGAGCTCGGCGATCTGCCGCTGCGCCGCCGCGACCACGTGCGGGTGGCAGTGACCGACGTGGCAGACGTTGTTCACGCAATCGAGAAAGGCGCGGCCGTCGGTGTCGAAGAGGTACTGCCCGCGTCCGCGGACGAGGGTGAGCGGCTCGCGGTAGGCGAGGCTGAGCGACGGTCCGACGTGGCGCTCGCGCAGGCGTCGAATCTCGGCGGCTGCGGGCGCCGAGGTCGCCCTCGCCGCCAGGCCGCAAGCGCTGCGAAACGCCGCTCCGGCCGCCGCCGGGGGGATCTCCACCAGCCGCTCGAGGGCGCGCCAGGCGGGCGTTTCCGAGATCCGGATGTACTCGTTGTCCGGCTCGAGCCGGGCGTCGAGGCCGGAGACGACCACGCTCACCGCCAGCCGCATGCATGCCGCCGCGAAGAGCGCCCGGATCTCGAGCTCCTCGAGCGGGAGCACGCGATGGTAGCCCGCGACGACCCGGCTCATGACGGCGAGCGGCTCCTCGGCGTCGAGCGCGGCGTAGGCCATCGCCACCGCCGGCTCGAACACCCGGGCCGTCCACATCACGTCGCCGAAGTCGAAGAAGCCCTTGACCCGAGAGCCGTCCGGACCCTCCTCCACGACGATGTTGTGCGGGTTGGCGTCGTTGTAGATCATCGCCCGGGGCAGGCGGTCGAGGTGGCGGCCGACGTCGGCGAAGAACTGCACCTCGACCCGCTCGACCAGCCGGCGCTGGGCGGCGCCGGGCAGGACGTCGGCGCGCGAGGCGATCCAGCCGGCGCGGGCGAGATCCCAGCGCAGGTAGCGGGCCTTGGAGGGATGGTCGAAGCCGTCGAGGGCGAGATCGAGGCGCGCGAGCTGGGCGCCGACGTCCTCCCAGGTGCCCGCGGAGACTTCGGGCGCGTCGGCGAGCAGCCGGCCCGGCAGGTACGAGACTACGCGCACGAAGTGCGAGGCGCCGTCGAGATCCAGGCGCTCGATCGCCCGCCCGGCGAGCGAGCACCGCACCTCGGGAGCCAACCCCGGCCGCGCGGCCGAAACCCTCTCCATCACCCGGTTCTGCAGATCGAGGGTGCCCTCGTCGTCGTAGGCGTTGGCGATCTTGAGGATCCACGCGTCGTCGAAGAGGAAGTTCTGGTCGATGTAGCTGGGCAGCGGTCGGACGCTCCCCTTCACGCCGAACAGCTCGCGCGCGCAGCGCCCGGCGTCCTCGACCGTCAGCTGCGGAGCTTTCGCACGGACCATTCGAGTCAGCCTAGCAGCCGGCCTGCCTCGTCTTTCGGGTGGGAGATGACCACGCGTGCACGGGATCGTGGGTCGGTTTGACACGCAGGTCCTTTTTTCTTAATATACTTCTCAATATAAGAGCAGGGCTGGCTTTGGTGTAGCCAGGGTCGCACGAGCTACGGGGCGCTAGGGCAGGGCGCTTGTTCCGGAAACGGCGGCGGACGCCTCGCGCATCTGTGTGAGTGCCACAGTCCAGGTTTGGCGGTTGCCACCGCTTGAGTCCGCGCGGCAGACCGGACGGCATTACACGGAAGGAGGACTGTACCGTGACCCCTCGCTTCAACATGAACCGCCTCATCGTACTGCTGAGCCTCACGGCTCTCGCGGTCGCCATGCTCCCAGCCTCTGCGAGCGCGGCTACGTCGTCGAGCAAGAGCCCGATGAATGTATTCGACACGCCCCAGAAGGTCCCCGGTAGCTACTCGATCCTCTACCGGAACGATACGGGCGTCGCCATGCGGGTTCACACCCGGGACCTTCCGGCCGGTACCTACACCGTCTGGTGGATCATCTGGAACGATCCCGGAGTCTGTGCCAGCGTTCCTTGTGGCCTCGGCGATCTGTTCAAACCGGGCAACGACCTCGGCTTCGCTACCGGGGGCATCGTCCCCAGCAAGAATGGGAAGTTCACTCCCGCGGCGGGACTCACCGCCGGCGACCTCACCAACATGCTCCTGGGCGTCGGCCTGACGGATCCACACGGTGCGGAGATCCACCTGGTCATACAGTGGCACGGTCCCATCGTTCCCGAGGTCGTGCATCTGCAGATGCAGAGCCCTCCGGGCGGCACATGCCATCCGGACACGGGCTGCCCGGATCTGCAGTCCAGCATCCATCTGCCCTGAGCTCTCGGGTAGGCCGGTAAGAGACTTTCGCTCTAGAGGCCGGGTCGGTAGCGACCCGGCCGTGTTTATATCTGCGAGTTCGGCCAGGCTCGTTTGTGGTGGAATCGCGGTCATGAGCGACATGAAGGAGGTCGGGCGTCCGGTCATCCATCCGTGGCACTGCGATCAGTACGGCCACATGAACGTGCGCTGGTACGCGCACTTCTTCGACGACGCCAACTTCAGCCT
>JAHEKO010000315.1 GCA_024638355.1 Acidobacteriota bacterium | reverse complement strand
TCGTAGGCGACGTCGGCATAGCCGCACTCTTCGTAAGCCCGCTCGCGCGCGAGGATCGCCTTCGCCAACCGCTCGACGTCCTCGGCGCCAGGCGTCGCGACCCCGGCGGCGATCAACGCTTCCCTGGCCTCGACCCGGGCGTGGTATTCGCCGACGGGGTCCGCGTCCATGGCTGCTGCCAGCTCTTCGAGCTCCTTCTTCGCCTCTTCCTCCGCGGCGACCAGGCGATCGACGCTCTCCTTGGTCGTGGCCTTCTGCGTTTCCTCTTGCTCCTTCTTCTTCTGGCGAGCTCGACGCTGCGCACTGGTCAGTTCTGCCACCCCGGACTCCTTTCGGTCGGATCCAACTCGACACTAAGAATAGATTACGAATGACCTTAGCATAGGCCCTCCGCATTCATCCAAGGAGGTGCGCCAGCTCGCTCTCGCGCACGGTGTCGAGGAAATCCGCATCGTTGTAGTCGCGCTCCAGCAACTCCTCGACGAGCGGCCGCGCCTCGTCGTCCCGACCCATCTTGAGCAGGATCTGCGAATGGGTGTCCAGGTAGCCCAACACCTTGGATGCGGCGGTCACCGGCTCGATGATCCGCAGGCCGCGCAGCCACTCCTCTCGCGCGCTCTCGCGCTCGCCGAGATCGGAATAGACGTCAGCGAGCAGCATGTGGTTGCAGGCGAGCTCGTTGAGCGGATCGAGGTCTTCGACCGCCGCGTCGGCCAAGCGCTGCCGCATCTCGTGCGCGGTCCGGTAGGACTCCAGCGCCCCCGACAGGTCGCCGATGCGGTGCTGAGTCCAGGCGATCGACTGGTGGATACGCGCTCCCCACCGCAGCCAGCTCAGCCGGCTGGGGTCTTCCGCCCGGAGCTGCTCGAAGATCTCGAGCGACTGAGCGTAGGCCGCCAGCGCCTTCTCCGGCTCGCCCGAGTCATCGTGGACCAGCCCGAGCAGGCGTAGGCTCCTGGCCACGTCGACCCGCCGTTCGACTCGTGTCGGATCGGTCGCCTCGAGGCCTCCGTACACCTTCAGCGCCGCTTGGGCGGCTTCGAGCGCCGGGGGCAGGTCGCGCATTCGCCAGAGCAGATACCCGGTCTCCCAGTGGATCGCGGCGAGCCGCTCGCGCCAGATCATGTTGGCCGGATCGCCGGCTACCAGCGCTTCCGCCAGGCGCGCCGCCTCCTGATCGGTGGCGAGCGAGGCCTCCAGATCGTCCACCGGGGTGCGGAGCACCTTGGCGAGCAGGAGATAGGTGTCCAACAACAGTCGGGAGAGGCGCCAGTTCGACTCGCCGGCCGCGGCGCTCAGCCGACGGCCCAGCGCCAGGATGGCCCGTGACTCTTCGATCGCCGCCTCGGCGTTGCCCCGGTTGCGCTCCAGCTCCGCCAGCGCGTAGCGGGCGCGCGCGACCGCGAAGCCGCGATCGACGCTCTCGGGCTCGCCCTCGGCCAGCCCCTCCGCCTCCGCTAACGCCTGGCGAAACGTCTCGAGCGCCTCGGCCGGCTTCTCCTGCTGCGCCAGCACGCCACCGACGCGCAGGTGGCTCTCGAACCGGCCCGCCTGCCAGGAGAGCCCCTCGGACTCCTCCCTCGTCGGGTCGCTGAACAGGGCGAGAGCCGAGCGGTAGGTGGCGAGCGCGGTCTCGGCGTCACCTTGGTGGAGCAGCACGTCGCCGATGTTGAGTAGGGTGAGACCACGCTGGTAGATGGCCTGGGGCGTCTCGTCGCGCTCGCCGAGCGAGTCGAGATACTCGCGCGAGCCGCGGGCCACCGAGTCCAGGAGATCGAGCCGACCGATCTTCTCCAGCCCCTCGTGCAGGTCGGTGAGCATGAAGTCGATCAGCTGCTCGGCCTGCGCCCTGCCACGCTCGGCGTCGGCACGGGCGCGAACGGCCTGGATAGCCAGGAAGCTGACGACCACCAGAAAGACGCTGGAGACGGCGGCGACCAGGGTCACCGCTCGCCGGCGGCGCTGCGTGCGCTCGGCCTCCGCGCGCTCCCTGCGCCGGGCCTCGAGCGCGGCCCGCCGCTCGTCCAGCGTGCGCAAGCGTTCGGCGACCTCGGCGGCGCTCCCGGGTCGGCGCTGCGGTGAGCCGTCAACGAAGGCGGCGATGTCGTCTCGCAGGAGCTCGTCGTCGATGTGCCGCTTCCAGCCCTGCGCCATGGGGCGGTCGAGATCTCCGACCACCATCTGGTAAACCATCACGCCGAGCGCGTAGACGTCGGCCTGGATCGTCGAGGCCTGGCCCGCTAGCAGCTCCGGCGCCATATAGATGCGTGTACCGGCGCTCGACAGGCTGTCGTCCTCCGCTTGCATGTCGGTCAGCCCGAGCACCGTAATCCCCTTGGCCGCGAGCCGCTCGCGATCGGTGACCATACCGATCCCGAAGTCGGTGAGCACCGCCCGGGGACCTCCCTCGCCGTCGCTCTCGATCAACACGTTGGACGGCTTGACGTCCTTGTGGAGCACTCCGACCGAGTGGGCGGCCGCGAGCGCCGTGGCGACCTGCGCCGCGATCTCGAGTCGGTCGGCAGGTGGCACCTGGTCGAGACCGCCCTGTGCCTCGGCCCACTCCACCAGGCTGCCCCCTTCTGTGTAGGCGAACTCGATGAAGTAGGGCGCCTCTTCGAGGTTCCAGTCGAGGATGCGGGCGATGTCGTCACGGAAGCCGAGCTCCTCCTTGAGCAGTCGGAAGAGGGTGATCTCGCGATGGAGCGAGCGCAGCCGCTCGGCCTCGTAGCAGAACTTGTAGACCCGCCGCTCGCCGGTCTTGGCGTGCTGGGCCAGCCAGACCTCGCCGAAGGCGCCCTCGCCGAGCTTCTTGTCGACCACCCAGTTGGCACGATGCGGGATCTGGAGACCGGGCGCCGGACGCCAGCCGAGGATCGTATCCTGACCCACCACACGGCTGATCCTGGCGGTCTCTTCGGGCGCCTCGAGCGGGGCGAGACCCTCAACCCCGACCTCGAAGACCTCGATCGGCTCGTCCGTCCCTTCGACCACGTAGCCGCCGTGCGCCAGCCAGCGCAGCTTCTCGGAGTCGTCGAGCCCCTCAACCGCGCCGCGCCGCGCAAGATCGAAGACCGCGCGGGTCAGGAGTGTCTGGCCGCCCCTCGCGAGGGAGGTCAGGCTGGCGGTCGTCGGCATGGCGGGACCGGCGAGCTCCATCGGGCCGGCCCCGCGGGCGACCTCGGCCGGCGAGCTCTTGCTCAACGTGACGTCGCCGAGATGGACGCCGACCCGAGCCGCGACATCGACCCGCTTCTCGTCGGCCAGAACCGCCAGCGTCCGGTGATACGTGAGCGCGAAGCGCACCGCATCCCATGGACGCTCGAAGAGCAGCAGGAAGCCGTCGGTCTTGTCGATCTCCCGGCCGCCGTAGCGCCCGACGAGGCCTCGGACCGCGCGATCGTGCTCGCGGAAGAACTCGCCTCCGGTGCTGTCGCCCAGGAGCTCCACCAGACCCGAGCTGCCGGCGAGGGTGGTGATCACCAGGGTTCGGAGCTGAGTCCCCTCGGCCAACTCCGTCTCCCCGGACAGGGCTTCCAGAACCTCCCCGATCGACTCGGGCCGCTGGCCGGGATCCTTCTCCAGACAGCGCAGGATCACGCGCTCGACCGCCGGGTCGAACCCGTCCAAGCCGGTGGAGGGTGGGGCGGGAATCTCCTTCGCGTGGCACGCGATCAGCTCCGCGCGCGACGAGGCCTGGAAGGTCCCGCGGCCGGTAAAGAGCTCGTAGAGCACCAGGCCGAGTGCGTAGAGGTCGCTTCGCGCCGACACCTCCCTGCCGGCGAGCTGCTCCGGAGCCATGTAGGCGGGCGTACCGCTCAGCACCGCGAGCCCATGGACCGAGCCTGTGAGCGCCGCGAGCCCGAAGTCGGTAATCCGCGCTCGGCCCTCGCCGTCGACCATCAGGTTGGCCGGCTTCAGATCGCGGTGCAGCACCCCCGCCTCGTGCGCCGCCGCCAGCCCCTCGCAGATCTGGCGGGCGAGCTCGAGCGCCTTCTCCCACGGCGGCCGGCCGATGCGCTTGAGCAGCGACTTCAGGTCCTCGCCGTCGATGTACTCCATCGACAAGAAGTAGACGCCCTCCGCTTCCGCCAGATCGTAGACGCGGCAGACGTTCGGGTGGCTGATCTTGCGCGCGACCTTGATCTCGTCGAAGAGCTGGGCCTGCATCTCCGCGTCGGCGGCGAGGTCCGCCGGCAGAAACTTGAGCGCCACCGACACGCCGAGCTTCAAGTCGTCGGCGCGGAAGACCTCTCCCATTCCGCCCTTGCCGAGGCGACTGACGATCCGGTAGCGCTCGCCGAGGATCGTGCCGGCGCTCAGCCTCGACGAGGCGCCGGACGCTGGGTCAACCGACGACTCGGGGGCGGCAGCGGTCGCATCTTCGTCACCAGTCCATTCCTGCGTGTCGAGTGGCTCGTCGCTCATGACACCCTTGCGGCGCCTCGCCCACGACCTCGGGCTCCAGCCGACCGCCCTATCTGCGGTGGTACGAGCCCCAGCCTACTACGGCGACACCTGGTCGTTCGGCGGGCGGCTCCAGCCCTCGACAGGCCCACGGGCGACGAGCGCCTTCGCCAAGCCTGACCTGCTAGACCTACTTGTCGGTCTCGGACTTGAGCACCGCCACGAAGGCCGCCTGCGGGATCTCCACCGCGCCCACCATCTTCATCTTCTTCTTGCCCTCTTTCTGCCTTTCGAGCAGCTTGCGCTTGCGCGTGATGTCGCCGCCGTAGCAGCGGGCAGTCACGTCCTTGCGATAGGCGTTGATGGTCGTGCGCGCGACGATCTTGCCGCCGATCGCGCCCTGGATGGCGATCTTGAACTGCTGCCGGGGAATCGTATCGGCGAGCTTGTCGCAGTAGTGCAGCGCCCGCGGGCGCGCCTTCTCGCGATGGACGAGTTGGGCGAGCGCGTCGACCGGCTCGCCGTTCACCAGGATGTCGACCTTCACCAGGTCGGACT
>JAHEKO010000314.1:2179-4974 GCA_024638355.1 Acidobacteriota bacterium | reverse complement strand
GGGCCAGCACACCCCGTCCGGGGCTGGCTCGCGCCCCTTCTGAAGTTGGAGTGCGAGAGAGCCTTGCCAGGCGACAAGGCCTGGCAAGTCTCCTCTTGCGATGACTGAGTGGGGGCGCTGCGCTTTATGCCCCGCCTGGGGTGTGCTGGCCCGTTCCGTACCACCACTACGATCCGGTGGCGGCAGGGCGTTGGTGTAGACTCCTCGCAATCAGTCAGTCAGTGCCCGAGGGGCGCGCACAGGGCAGGTCTCCGGGCCGACAAGGAGGTAGCGCGATGACCCGTAAGCCATTCGTTTATCTATGGGCAGTGCTGCTCGCCGTAGGGTTGGGGGCCGTGCTCGTGGCCGACCACCACGAGGACGCGGCGGACCACGCCGGGAGCTACGACATCCGGGCGACGGCCATCGAGGCCTGCTCGTGTCCGCTGTTCTGCTCCTGCTACTACAACCCGACGCCGACCGGCGGCCACCACTGCGAGTTCAACCTCGCCTACAAGTTCGAGGAAGGCAGCCACTACGGCGACACCGATCTGTCGGACGCCAAGGTCTGGCTGTCGGGTGATCTGGGAGGCCACTTCGGCGGGGGCAAGACCAAGTGGGCCGTGGTCACGTTCGACAACGCGACCACCGAGGCGCAGCGCGCGGCGATCGGCAAGTGGATCTTCCGGGTGTTCGACGTCGAGTGGGCTGAAGAGCCGGTGATGCGAACCGACGACATCACCTGGAACGACGGCGAGGAGGTGGCGCACGCCAAGATGGCGAGCGGCATGGCCGAGGTCGAGCTGCGGAAGGTGCTGGACAAGGACGGCAATCAGGCCAAGGTGTCGAACACGGGCTACTGGTTCTCGGACTCGAACGAAGGCTTTCTGCTGGCCCACTCGACGCACCACTTCAACGGCGAGAAGTACCAGTACGAGTACGACAACCACAACGGCTTCATGATCACCTCGCACGTGAGCGGCGAAGTGGCGCCGGAGCCGCAGGGCGAGCAGGGAACCGCCGAGTAGGCCGTCGCGGTCCTAGTCGACCAGGCTGCGGCGCTCGGCCAGGCTCGGGCCGTACATGACCGCGTTCAGGAAGATCGGCGCGGTGCTCCGCCAGAAGAGGCGGTAGGCCGGCTCCTGGGCGAAGAGGATCACGCCGCCCTGGCCGCGGGGGTGCGTGCCGACCAGCAGTGAGCCCTTGAGCCGCTCCACGGCCTCGGGCCAGGCGAAGCCGGCGATCACCGGATCGTCCTGGTCGGCGAGCAGGAGGTCGCGGCGGGCGTCGCCGCTGGGCAGAAGGATCGTCCGGCCCTGGTAGATGGCGGCCGGCGCCGAGTGCACGCCGCTGGCCAGCGGATGCACCCGGCGGAGCCGGGTGGCCAGCGCGGCGCCCGGCGTGTAGAGCGGCCGGTTGGCCGGCGTCAGCTCGGTGACCTCGTTGTCGTCGGTCTCGGTCTCGGGCGCCTGCCAGCGCTCGACCTCGACCAGCTCCCGGTCGACCACCCACGAGACCGCGCCGCCGACCGCCACCAGAACGCCGCCGCGCTCGACCCAGGTGGCCAGCCGCTCGGCCGTCGCCTCGTCGAGCTCGTCGTCGTAGCCGCTGCCGCTCGGCAGAACGATCACGTCGAGGTCGGCGAGCTCCATCTTCCCGAGCCTGCCGATATCGATGCGATGGTGCTCGACGCCGACCTGGCGGTCGAGCAGATGCCAGAGGTAGCCGAACGACGTGACGCCGACCCCTTCGCCGCTGACCACGCCGATGCTCGCACGGCGGATCGGCACCACCTCGTCCGAGCCGAGCGAGATGCCGTTCTCGGACAGCCCGGTGCCGGCGCGGTCGATGCGGAGGCCGCGGGCGAGCTCGGCGAGGGTCGCGTCGAGAGTGTCGGAGTTGCCGCGCCGGGGGACGAAGAGCGTGCCCGCCGGGTAGTCGACGCCGTCGAGCCGCAGATCGTCGATCGCCAGCCGAAAGCGAATGCCCTCGGCCTGCAGCCGCGCCGCCGCCCGGTAGCCGGCGATTCCCTGCGGCGGGATCAGGTAGCCGAGCTCGCCTTCGCCGCGCACGCCGCCGCGGAGCTCGGGATCGAGCGGCCGGCCGCTGATGTCGCCGGCGGTCGACCACGCCTCCAGGTTGTAGGCGAGCGGTAGCGCCCAGGCGGTGATGTCGTAGAACTGCGGCCGCTGGTTCAGCTCGAGGCGCTCGCGCTGGGCCTCGATGAAGTCGTTGTCCATCGGCACCTCCGGCTCCATCAGGGCGCGCACCAGCGACCCGAGGGGCTGGCGCGTGCTGACCACGAAGGTGCCGGCCGCAAGCTCGCGCGCCGCCGCCCGGCTGCCGGCGTGCGGCACGACTTCGAGCCGCCGGCTCGCGGGCAGAGTTCCGACCTCAACGCCGTGCCGGGCGAGAAGCTCCGCCGCCGCCCGGGCCTCGGGCGTCTCGGCGCTCCACAGGAAGCTCTTGGGGCTAGCGGCGAGCGCCGCGAGGCGGCTGGCCGCGAAATCGCGCAACAGCCCTTCGCGGTTGTCGATCGACGCCTGGAGAGTCGCGATCGAGGTCGTGTAGTGGCGCGCCAGCCGATCCGCCAGGGTCAGAAGCTCGCCGTCGGGCCGCTCGATCGACGAGCCGGCGCGGCCGTGCCCCGCCATCTCGTAGGTCATCCCGACCGCCCCGCGCAGCCCCGGGTAGGAGTCGCCATAGCCGGGATAGAAAAGGTCGAAGCGCTGGCCGACGTAGTAGGTCCAGCCCTGCCGGTCGAAGGCGCCGGCGTTGGCGCGCCCGAAGGTGTCGAGCCAGTTCACGGTAGTAGA
>JAHEKO010000314.1:0-2079 GCA_024638355.1 Acidobacteriota bacterium | reverse complement strand
GGAGCGGCCGCCCCTCGTAGGTCGTTCCGTAGCGGCTCAGCGCCACCCGATCGGAGCTCTCCGCCAGCGCCTCCAGGTACGCCACGATCCGCTCGTGGTGGGTGAACCGGTCCCCGAGCGGATAGCCGAAGAACGCCTGCGGACTCGGCACCTCGGCCTTCAACGGCGGCAGATCCAGCCGCGCGCCGTCGCTCAACGGCTCGACGAGAGTCTCGGCGGCGACCGGAGCGCCCGCCATCGCCGCGGCGGTGATCGAGGCGGCGAAAGCCAGACGGATCAGGGTCGTTCGAAGCAAGGCGGGTCCTCTCGGAAGTCCAAGCCGGAAGTCTAGTTGATCGAGCGCCGTGCGCACTTCGAGTGCTCGGCCGGGTGCCGTCTCGGGACCTTCGGTCGGTCGTACCTGCTGGTCCGTTCCCTACCTCGTGGTGTCGAGCAGCGTGCCGTCCCACGAGTAGGCGCTGTAGTCGACCCGCTCCCCGTTCACGTCGACCACGGCGTAGTGGTAGGGAACCCCTTCGCCCGTGTAGTCGCCCTCCGTGATCACCCTGGCCAGGACGTTGCCCATGAACTGGCTGCAGAAGCCCGAGTTCCAGGGCGCGCCGCACGAGCCGGTCTTGATCTCCTGGAAGCCGCCGGGGAAGCGCTCGCCCGAGCGGTGGCGGCCGACGAGCTGTTTGAAGACCTTGGCCAGGTTGGGCGTCAGGTAGGTCTTGCCCGCCTGCCAGGGTCCGACGCGCCAGACCTTCGCCCGGCGTGTCGTGGGGCGGAGTCCGATGTCGCCGGCGCAGTGACTGAAGGGAAGGGCGAAGGCGGCGGCCTCGGCTCGGATCCTCACCGTCGGGCCGTCGGCGGAGCTCGTCTTGGCGGTGAACGAGATCCGCGCTTTCTTGATCTTGGCCTTCTTCGGTATCGGCACGTTGGTCCAGCGCAGGGCGATCCAGCGCTGCTCGCCGCGGTCGCCGTCGCGCATCAGCTCGAGATCGCTGCTGTCCAGGTAGACGCCCTGATCGACGAGCGTTTCGGCGTCGTCCCTTCCGGCGCGGATCGCCCCCTTCCAGTCGGGCTTGCCGCGCTTCTTCGTCCACCAGAGCTTCAGCACGGGTGCGTGGCGCGGACTGCCGTCGAACGAGTGCGCGGTCGCCGGCCCCGCGGCCTGTCCGAGCGGCGCCGCCTCGATCAGGACGGCCAGGCTCGCCGTCACCCGATCGCTGTTGAGGCCGCGGTCGAGCAGGCCCGACTCGATGTAGCGCCGCGTGTACTGGTGCTCGTGACCGCTGAAGATGGCGGTGGCGTTGTGATGGCCGAGAAGGCGCACGTAGTCGTTGCGCTGCGCCTTCTGGTTGTCCATCACGCGCTCGAGGGTGTTGGGGCAGCTCGGCTGGTGGGCGCCCGTGCCGAAGGCCGGCTCGTGCTGGAAGAAGAAGTTGTGTCGCTTGCCGCTGCCCTCCAGATGGCGGCGAATCCAGTTGAGCTGGCCGCAGCCCAGCTCGTGCCCGACGCAGCCCCAGGCATCGCCGACGCGACCGGCGGTCGAATGGGCCGCGGGGATGCAGTCGTTGTTGAGCACGAAGAATCGGTCGCGGCCGAAGTCGCAGTAGTAGACGGTGTGGGCGAAATCCGTGCTGTCGCCGGGCGGATTGGCGGCCGCGTCGTAGTAGCGGCAGCTCATCGCCGACTCGCCGCGCGGCGTGGCGCTCTGGGCCACGGGGTCGAAGTAGCCTTCGAAGGCGGACCAGGTCATGCCGAGGTCGCCGCCGGTGCCCGCGGGGGTATCGCCGACCCGCTCGTGACCGCCGAACACCGGGTAGACCTTCTCGATCGGGTAACCGCTGGCCTCGATGGTCGCTCGCCAGTCCTCGAAGCCCGCCTCGACTCGCGCCGGCGTGTCGTAGCCCCAGGCCAGGTCACCGCTGAAGAAGACGAAGCCGGGCGCCGGGTCGAGCGCGGCGATCTCGGAGAAGACGTCCCCGAGGGCGGCGGAGTTCACCGTACCGCCCCGCCCCTCGCGGCTGTCCGCCACGACGACGAAGCGATAGCTCTCGCTCGCCCGCGCCGGCTCGGAGGCGACGCTCGGCAAGA
>JAHEKO010000313.1 GCA_024638355.1 Acidobacteriota bacterium | reverse complement strand
GAGGTCTACGCCGTCGACGATCTGGTCGGCCGCCAGATCGCCGTGGTGGCGAATCTCAAGCCGGCCAAGCTCCGCGGCGTCGAGTCGCAGGGCATGCTGCTGGCGGCTTCGGTCGAGGGCAAGCCGGTGCTGCTGAGCCCGGACGAGGCGGTGCCGAACGGCACGCCGGTGAAGTAGGCCGCCCCACCGGATCGTGGCGTTCTAGCGCCATTCCGCGCCCGGCCGACTACTCGCCCCCCCGAGGTCTACTTCGGCGACGTTGCAAAGGTCGCGGACCTGCGCAAGGAGAAGCAGGCCTGCTCGGGTCCTCAGCGCAAGCCGTGCGGCGCCAACGAGCCGGACATGACCTACGCGGGGTCTGCGGCCCAGTACCTGAAGATCCAGGTCCCGGCCGGTGCCAGCTCCGGGTGGCTCTACGTTCGAGCTCGCGGCCTGTCGAGCAACCCCGTCTGGCTGGAGGTGGATCCCTGAGGCCGGCCTGGCGCGCGCCCTCGGGAGGCACTGCGTCGGGCGTGCTCAGGGAGGGCAACGGACGGGCGGGAACGGCCCCGCCCGCCGTCGTTCGGAGCCGCTCCCGCAGATGGGTTCCTAGCCGACGGGAAGCGGGATCGGAGCCAACATCTGGCTGCGCAGATAGTCGGCCCAGTTCGTCTCTCGATTGAAATCGAGCTCCCGATAGGTGCCCTCCACGTTGGTGAACGCATACCGCGTGGTCGGGAACCAGAAGGCGAGCCCGTGGGAATCCTGCACGGAGCTGCCGAGCTTCACCGCCTCGACACAGGCTTGGTCGAACTCCTTGATGAGCTCGTCGCAGATCTCCTTGACCGACGCGTCGGACGCGATCCTCTTGAGGTTGACGGCGAAGTCGCGCATGTCGAACGTGTCTCTGTAGGCGAAGGCCTGCGTGTAGTCACGCGCCTGTCGCAGCCACTCGAACCCGGTCGGCCCGATCGTCTTGCACTTGGTCACCAGCTTGCCGAAGACCGAGGCGATCTCGTCCGACGTACGGAACGCGGCCAGGGTGCAGGGATGCGCCGCATGCACATCGTGGTAGTAGCGCCTGTACGCTTCGACCGCCTGGCGGCCCCATTCGTCGGCCGTATCGGGCGGATTCTCGCTCATCAGCCGCAGCCAGCCCTCGTAGTCCCAGCCGTCGCCCGGCTCTAGATCCTCCGAGCCGACGATGACCGTCGCGAAGTTCCTGAACTGCGTGAGGACCTCGACCATGCCGTTGAGGCAGGTGTCGGAGAAGATCAGGTCGACCTTCCTGGCCCCGGCCCGGGAGAACGCGGCGCGCAACAGGCCGGCGGCTTCCCGATTCGTGAGCACGCCGCCGTTGGTGTCGTCGTGCAGCATCGCGCCCTCGTTCGGCCTCGAGGCCAGCTCGCCGGCGCGGAAAAAGAGGCGCCGCGCTTGGCGCTAGTCCGGATTGGGGATGTCGACGAACTCGACGTCGAGTCCGAACTCGTCCGCCAGGCGCTCGCCGAGGGCGAGGATCCCCAGCCGCTCGGTGGCGTAGTGGCCGGCCGCGAGGTAGTGGATGCCGGCCTCGCGGGCGACGTTCATCACCCACTCGGTGGTCTCGCCCGTGATGTAGGCGTCGAGGCCGAGCTCGATCGCCTCGTAGATCACCCGCTGCCCGCCGCCGCTCACGATTCCCACGGTCGAGATCTCGTCGGGGCCCGAGCCGATGCGCTGAGGCTCCTGCCGGAAGAGCTCGGTGCAGCGCTCGACCAGGGCGTCGGGGCTCAGCGCCTCCGGCAAGCGGCCCCAGAAGCCTACGGGCTCGCCGCCGAACTCGGCGAAAGGGATCAACTCGTCGACGCCGAGCGCGCGCATGGCGACCGCGTTGTTGCCGACCTCGGGGTGCCGGTCGAGCGGCAGGTGGTAGGCGATCAGGCTGATGTCGTGCCGCACGAGCTCCGCCACGCGCCGGTAGAGGAGCCCGGTGAGCGGCTGCGGGTCGTCGCTCTTCCAGAACAGCCCATGGTGCACCAGCACGCTATCGGCGTTCAGCTCGGCGGCGCGTACGAACAGCTCACGGCAGGCGGAGACCCCGGTGACGATCTTCGAGATCTCCGCCCGTCCGTCGACCTGCAGGCCGTTGGGGCAGAGGTCGCGGCCACGGGCCGACGCCAGGTACTCGTCGAGATACCGGACGAGCTCCTGGAGTCGCATGCCCGTCCTAGCTTCGCGAACGGCCCCGGTCGCCGCCGCGGCCTCCTCCGCGGCCACCCCGGCCGCCCCGCTCGCCACGACCGCGCGGCGGACCGCCTCGACGCCCGCGCGGCGGACGTCCGCCGCCGCGATTGTCGGGCTCGGGAGCGCCCATCCCCTCGTACTTCGAGGGATCGTAGTCGGGCGCTTCCATGATGACGGCCTTGCGCGACAGGCGAACCTTGTTCTGCTCGTCGATGCTGATGACCTTCACCTCGATCTCGTCGCCCTCCTTGACGATGTCGCTGACCTCACCGACGCGGTAGGGCGCCATCTCGCTGATGTGCAGCAGGCCGTCACGGCCGGGGAGGATCTCGACGAAGGCGCCGTAGTTCTCCACGCGCCGGACCTCGCCGGTGTAGTTCTTGCCGATCTCGGGGGACTCGGTGAGGCGCTCGATCATGCTGATCGCCATGTCGGCCGCCGTCTGGTCGGGCGACGCGATGACCACCGTGCCGTCGTTCTCGACGTCGACGTCGCAACCCGTCTCGTCGATGATCGAGCGGATGGTCTTGCCGCCGGGGCCGATGACGTCGCGGATCCGGTCCTTGGGGATGTGGATGGTGTGCAGGCGCGGGGCGTAGCGCGAGAGGTCCTCGCGCGGCTGGGCCACGGCCTGGTCCATGAGATCGAGGATGTGCAGGCGGCCGCCCTTGGCCTGCTCGAGCGCCTGCTTCATGATCTCGCGCGTGACGCCGGCGATCTTGATGTCCATCTGCAGCGCCGTGATGCCGTCACGCGTGCCGGCGACCTTGAAGTCCATGTCGCCGTAGTGGTCCTCCTGCCCGGCGATGTCGGAGAGCACGACGAAGCGGTCGTCGGTCTTGACCAGACCCATCGCCACACCCGCCACGGCCGACAGCATCGGCACGCCGGCGTCGAAGAGGGCGAGCGAGCCGCCGCAAACCGAGGCCATCGAGGACGAGCCGTTCGACTCCATGATGTCGGAGACGACCCGCACGGTGTACGGGAAGTCGTCCTCGTGCGGCAGCACCGGCAGGAGCGCACGCTTGGCCAGCACGCCGTGCCCGATCTCGCGCCGGCTGGGCCCACGCAGAAAGCGGACCTCGCCAACCGAGAACGGCGGGAAGTTGTAGTGCAGCATGAACTTCTGAAGAGACTCGCCCTCGTACTCCTCGATGATCTGCGCGTCGCGCCGGGTACCGAGGGTGGCCGAGACCAGGGCCTGGGTCTCGCCGCGAGTGAAGAGCGAGGAGCCATGGGTGCGGGGCAGAAGGCCGACGTCGATCGAGATGTCGCGAATGTCGAACGAGCGGCGGCCGTCGAACCGGATGCCCTGGTCGAGCACCGCCTCGCGCAGCGCCCGCTCCTCGAGCGCCGAGATGATCTTCTTGACCTGGCCGCGGCGCTCCTCATCGTCCTCCGGGATCGCCTCGAGGAACGGCGCCGTGACCTCAGCCACGGCATCGCGCCGCTCGAACTTGCCTTGCGTGTGAAGAGCCTTCGTCATCGGCTCGTAGAGCGCCGCTTCCACCTGGCGGAAGAGCTCCTGGCTGTAGGGCTCTGGGGCTTCCCACGCCGCCTTCTCGATGCCGCGCTCGCGCATCATCTCCTTCTGCGTGGCGATGATCTCCTGGATCAGCGCGTGCGCTCTGAAGATGCACTCGAGGATCAGGTCCTCGCTGAGCTGGTTGGCGGCGGCTTCGACCATGACCACGGCGGCTTCGCTAGCCACCACGATCAGATCGAGGTCGGAGACGTCGCGCTGGCTGTTGGTGGGGTTGAAGACGATCTCGCCGTCGATCAGTCCGACGCGCACCGCGCCGAGCGGCGTGAAGAACGGAATCTCGGAGAGCATCAGCGCCGCGGAGGCGCCGTTGATCGCCAGGATGTCGGGATCGTTCTCGCCATCGGCGGAGAGAACGCTGGCGACGATCTGGGTCTCGTTGAAATAGCCGTCGGGAAAGAGCGGCCGGACCGGTCGATCGATCAGCCGGCAGGTGATGATCTCCTTCTCGGAGGGGCGTCCTTCGCGCTTGAAGAAGCCTCCCGGAATTCGGCCGCCGGCGTAGGTGTACTCACGATAGTCGACCGTCAGCGGCAGGAACGGGCGCGGCGCGCCCCCCCTCGCCATGCATGCGGTGACCAGCACGACGGAGTCGCCCAGCCTCACGACGCACGAGCCGTCGGCCTGCTTGGCCACCAGGCCGGTCTGAAAGTGCATGGCGCCGTCGCCGACTTGGATCTCTTTGGTTACTTTCATCGTCTCTTCTTCTTCTCTCTCTCTCTTCTTCTGTGGGGCTTTCCGGCGGTCGAGCGATCTGCTCGCCGGCGGCGCCTGCTCGCGTACGAGCGCCTAGCGCGCCGGGTGGCGCGTCATGAATGGGTCCTAACTTCGTGGGGGAATGGGTCTACTTCCGTATGCCGAGCCGCGTGATGGTGCTGCGGTAGCGCTCGAAGTCCTGTTTCTTCAGGTAGTCGAGCAGGCGGCGCCGGCGGCCGACGAGCTTGAGCAGGCCACGACGACTGTGGTGGTCCTTCGCGTGAGTCTTGAAGTGCTCGGTGAGTTGCTGAATGCGGTGAGTCAGAAGGGCCACCTGAACCTCAGGCGAGCCCGTGTCGGTATCGTGCAGCCGGCTCTCTTCGATGATTCCGGCCTTTGCTTCTGCGAATGACAAGACGAATCTCCTCCTACAAACCGAGCGATAGTACCACAGGATTCCTTTGTTCTTTCGCCCTAGTTCTTGAAAACGATGCGGGGCTGGACGACGCCGACTCCGGACTCTCCGATGCGCTCGGTGACGCTGCCGACCGC
>JAHEKO010000312.1 GCA_024638355.1 Acidobacteriota bacterium | reverse complement strand
CTGCGGCTCGCCGAGGCACGCGCCGCCCTCTCCGATCGCATCGACTTCCACCTCGGCCGTGCCGACCGCCTGGCCGCGCCCGCGGTCTTCGCCGAAGCCGAGGATCTGCTCGACGCGGCGCGCGAGATCGAGCCCGCCGGCCCCCGTCACGCCGATCAGGTGGCTCGTCTCGAAGGGCTGCTCGACCGGGTCCGCGAGCCGGTGCGGGTCGCGCTCGTGTCCGACGCCCTGACCGAGGTGACGGTCTACCAGGTGGGGCGGTTGGGGACCTTCTCGCGCCGCGAGCTCGAGCTCCGCCCGGGCGTCTACACGATCGTCGGCAGCCGCGCCGGCTACCGCGACGTGCGGCGGCAGCTGCGGGTGGAGCCGGGCGCGGCCCCCGAGCCCTTCGAGATCCGCTGCGAGGAGAAGATCTGACCCTCGCCGTGCTCATCGAGGAGGGCGGTGTCGAGCGCCGTCTGGCGCGCGACGACTTCCCGCTGGCGCTCGGCGGCGCCGAGAGCGGCGTGCGGCTTCCGGGTCTCGAAACGGGCGCCGCCCGCGCCTATCTCGGCGTGTCGGGAGACGAGATCTTCGTGCAGCCGGCCGAAGACGGGCAGCCGGTGGTGTGCAACGGCGCGGCGCTGCGGAGCTCGCAGTGGCTGCGCGAGGGCGACGTGGTCGACCTGGGGGGCGCCATGCTGCGCGTCGCGAGCGACGGCGGGTCGATTCGTCTCGAGGTCGAAGCCCGGCTGCGCGACGCGGGCGGCGGTCGCCCGCCGAAGAGCGCCGAGCCCGCAGGTCCGCGCCTCGAGGAGCCGGAGATCCGCATCAGGCCCGTCCGCTTCGAGCCGTCGCGTCTCGCCGCGCCGAAGCGCCGCCGGCGCCTGCCGGCGCTCGCGACGGTCGGCCTCTGGCTGTTCCTGGCCGCCTTCGCCGGCGCCGCGTGGTTCGTGTTCACGGCCCGCCCGGTGCGCGTCGAGGTGTCGCCGGAGCCCGATCTGCTCGAGATCGAGGGGGCGTGGCTGCCGCCCCTCGGCGGGCGACACCTCCTGCGGCAGGGCGACTACACCGTGGTCGCGGAGAAGGAGGGCTACAGCCGCCTCGAGGCGCGGTTCACGGTCACCGGGGCGTCGAGTCAGGAAGCCCGCTTCGAGCTCGAGCCGTTGCCGGCCAGCCTTTCGATCACCGTCGAGCCCGGCGGCGTCGAGGCCCGGGTCCGGGTCGACGGCGTCGACGTCGGGGTCGCTCCGGTCGTCGCGCCGCTCGACGCCGGCGCGCACGCGGTGGAGGTGATCGCCGACGGCTTCCAGCCGTTCGAAGAACAGGTGACGATCGGGGAGCCGGGCTCGTCGGTCGAGCTCCACGCGGTGCTGATCGACGACCGGGCGCCGATCACGTTCACCTCGGAGCCGGCCGGGGTGGCCGTGGTGGTCGACGGCACGAGGCTCGGAGCGACGCCCCTGACCGTGCCGGTCGCGGCCGGCGCACGGCGGGTCGAGTGGCTGCGCGCGGGCTTTCGCCCGGCGCGCACGCGCTTCGAGGTCGAGGCGGGAGTCGCGCAGTCGGTGGCGGCGCCGAGCCTGGTTCCGGCCGACGGCAACCTCGTCGTCACCAGCGAGCCCGAGGGAGCGGCGGTCACCGTCGACGGCGTCTTCCGCGGCCGCACCCCGCTCGAGCTCGATCTCGGACCCGGCGAGCCCCATCGCGTGGCGCTGTCGAAAGCGGGCTACCAGAGCGCCGAGCGCGAGGTGCGGCTCGAGCCGGCCGCCAGCGAGACGATTCGCGTCGAGCTGGTCGAGGAGGTCGCGGAGCTGGTCGTCACCAGCCGGCCGCCGGGAGCCGAGGTGATGATCGCCGGCCAGAGTCGCGGCACGACCACGACCGAAGGGCTGCGGGTGGTCCTCGCCGGCTCCGAGCCGTACGAGGTCGAGGTGCGCAAGGAGGGCTACGTCACGGAGCGGGCGAGCGTCACGCCGCGGCCCGGGCTCGAGCAATCGCTCGATGTGAGCCTGCGGACTCCCGAGGAGGAGCGCGCCGAGCGCACGCCGCCGGTCATCCGAACGGCCGCCGGGCAGGAGATGCGGCTGATCCCGGGCGGCCGCCTGCGGATGGGCGCGCCGCGGCGCGAGCCGGGCCGGCGCCCGAACGAGATCGAGCGCGACGTCGAGCTGACGCGGCCGTTCTATATCTCCGTCACCGAGGTCACCAACGCCGAGTTCCTGCAGTTCGATCCGACCCACCTCTCGGGCAAGGCGGGCTCGAACACCCTCGAGCTCGACGAGCAGCCGGTGGTCAAGGTGAGCTGGGCGGCGGCCGCGCGCTACTGCAACTGGCTGAGCGACAAGGACTCGCTGCCGCCGGCCTACCGGCTCAGGGGCGGCGAGCTGGTCGCCGTGGAGCCGATGAACACCGGCTACCGGCTGCCGACCGAGGCCGAGTGGGAGTGGGTGGCGCGCTACCCGGAGCCGCCGACGCCGCGCAAGTACGCCTGGGGCGCTTCGCTGCCGATTCCGCCGCTGGCGGGCAACTTCGGCGACATGACGGCCGCCTCGATCCTCGGCCGGGCGCTGCCCGGCTACAACGACAAGCAGCCGGTCACCGCGCCGGTCCGGAGCTTCGCTCCCAACCCGCTCGGGCTCTATCACCTGGGGGGCAACGTCGCGGAGTGGGCGCACGATCGCTACGCCGTCGACGCGCGGGGCGAGGCCGTGCCCGAGCGCGATCCGCTCGGCCCCGACGCCGGCGACCAGCACGTGATCCGCGGCGCCGGCTGGTCGACCGTCAATCTGACCGAGCTGCGACTGAGCTACCGCGACGCCGGCCGCGCCGGCCGCGCCGACGTCGGCTTCCGGATCGTCCGGTACGCGGAATAGGGTTCGCCGTAAGGGGAGACGCATGATGAGACGATGGAGCTACACCCTGCTGACGCTCTTCCTGGCGGTGGGCACGATGCTGATCCGGCACACCCCGGCGCGCGGCGCCGAGGCCGAGCCGCTCGCCGCCCAGGAGGCCGAAGACGAGTTCGTGCCGAGCGAGGAGCTTCCCGCCGACGCCGCCATCTCCTTTCCCGTGAACATATGACCCGGCGCACGATCTCGACCGAGTTCATCTACCAGGTGCTGTCGCTGGTGGTCGCGGCGGTGCTGGTGCACGCGGTCTACGTCACGGTGGTGCGGCCCAACGCCGACGCCATCCTGGCCGAGCAGGCCGCCGCCATGCAGGGCGACTCCGAGTACGTGCCGGAGCGCTCGTTCTTCGTGACCATCCGCGATTTCGAGCAGGAGGCCTGCTTCATCTTGATGCTCTGGGCGATCGCCATCATGGCCTTCAAGGGCTGGGGCACGGTCGCCGAGACGCGGCTGCTCGGCGAGGAGATGGTGCCGGTGCCCGAGGGGATGAGGATTCTTCCCGAGGACGCGCGCGAGTACGCCCGCCAGCTCGAGGCGCTGCCGCCGGCGCGGCAGCGGGCGCTGCTGCCGCGCGCGCTGCTCTCGGCGCTGCATCGCTTCGGGGCGACCCGCAACATCCAAGACGTCTCGGCCACCGCCCACGCCGTTTGCGACGCCGAGGCGGAGCGGCTGGAGTCGGAGCTCTCGATGGTGCGCTACATCGCCTGGGCCATCCCGTCGATCGGCTTCATCGGCACCGTGCGCGGCATCGGCGAGGCGCTCGGCCAGGCGCACCAGGCGGTCGAGGGCGACATCGCCGGGGTGACGCGCAGCCTGGGAACCGCCTTCAACTCGACCTTCATCGCTCTCCTGATCAGCATCGGCCTCATGTTCCTCCTGCACCAGCTCCAGCTCCAGCAGGAGCGGCTGGTGCTCGACTGCGAGACCTACCTCGACAGCCGCCTGGTGCGTCACCTCGCCACCGGCTACGAGCGCCAGGGCGAATGAGCCGGTTCCTGGTCGTCGAGCTCAACGACTGCGACCTCCGGGTCGGCGGCGACCCGTCGCTCGCCGCAGGGAAGGTCAGCCCGGGGTGGGCGGTCTTCGAGCCGAACGGCGAGGCGATTCGCGTCGGCGCCGAGGCGGCGGAGCAGATTCGCCTTCACCCGCGGCTGGCGCACCGGGGGATCTGGAGCGAGCTCGGCTTGGAGCCGCTGCCGCGCCCCTTTCCGCGCGGGCTGAGCACCGCCGACCTCGCCTACGCCCACCTCCGCTCGATCTGGGAGGCGGCCGAGCGGCGCCTCGGCGGCCGAGCGGCGAAGCTCGAGGGCCGGCTGCTGGCGGCGCCGGGCTCGTTCTCCGTCGACCAGCTCGGACTCGTTCTGGGCATCGCCGAGAGCCTCGATCGTCCCTTCACCGGCGTCGTCGACAGCGCCGTCGCGGCGGCCTCGGCGGGCGTCGGCGAGCCGTGCGTGGTGCTCGATCTCGAGCTCGGCCGCGCGGTCGGCAGCATCGTGGGCACGAAGGACGGCGGGGTTCTGGCTCGCGCCGGCGTGCGCTCCCAACAGGGCGCCGGCTGGAACGCGCTGCTCGACGCCTGGGCGCGCGCCATCGGTCGCGCCTTCGTCACCCGCACGCGCTACGACCCGCTCCACGCCGCGCACTCGGAGCAACGCCTCTACTCGGCGCTTCCGGGCTGGCTCGCCGCGCTCGGCGAGCGCGAGACGGCCGAGGTGTCGATGCCGGCCGGCGACCGCGAGCACACCCTGGTGCTGACCCGCCAGGAGCTCGAGGCGGCCGCCGAGCCGATCTACGCGCGCATCGTCGAGCTGGCGAGATCGCTGGCGGAGTCGGGCGGGGAGGTCGCCGTGACCGTTACCGATCGGCTGGCGCGGGCGCCGGGGCTCGCCAGTCGGCTCGAGGCCGCCGGGCTCGGCGCGCCGCGGCGTCTCGAGGCCGATGCCGCGCTCGACGGAGCGCTGCGCGCAGCCACGGCGATCCACGCGCCCGGCGAGCGCTCGCCGCGGTGGGTGACCGAGCTCCCGGCTCGGCCCGCGGCGGCCGTGACCGGAGGGGCGGAGTAGAGAGTGCCGCGCCGCCGCGAGATGAACGTCTTCGGACTCGCTTTCCTCGACGCG
>JAHEKO010000011.1:4743-20180 GCA_024638355.1 Acidobacteriota bacterium | reverse complement strand
CCGGCGAGGCCCGACACGCGCGTCGTGCCGTAGCTCTCGCCGATCAGGTACTTGGGCGAGCGCCAGCGGCCCTGGCGCGAGACGAACACGTTGATCCAGTCGGCGAGATAGGCGATGTCGGCTTCGACGCCGAAGAAGACCTCGCGATCGATCTCGTCGTCGAGCACCCGCGAGAACCCGGTGTTGGCCGGGTTGACGTAGACGATGTCGGCGACGTCGAGGATCGAGTGCGGATTGTCGCGCACGCCGTAGGGCTGGACGGGGAAGCCCTCGTCGTCGATCACCAGCTGCTTCGGGCTGGTGTAGCCGAGGTGCATCCAGAGCGAGCCGGAGCCGGGGCCGCCGTTGAAGGAGATGAAGAGGGGGCGCCGCGTGGTGTCGTCGACGCCGGTGCGCTCGTAATAGGTGTAGTGGAGGGCCGCGATGGCGACGCCGTCCTCGCCGTAGACCGGCTGCGTTCCGGTGATCACGCGATAGGGCACGCGCTTGCCGCGGATCGTCACCTCCGCGGTCCGGGTGATCGTCATGTCGGGCGGAAGCCGCCGCTCGGGAAGCTCGATCCTCCGCTCCTCTTCGGCTCCCATCTCGCTTCGATCGGCTTCCTGCGCGACGGCGGGGAGCGCGCCAAGGAGCGTGAGAAGTGCGATCCAGCCGGTCGCGGGCGCAATCTTTCGGTGGGGGAGCTTCGCCATGGGGGTCAGGCTAGCACCGCCCGGGTGGGCTGAGAAGTCGAAAGTTCGGGCGGCGTGACGGCGTCGATTGCCCGTGTAGACTTCGGAGCTCGGAGGAGTTCACCATGAGCGATGTGCTGACAGCCCCGAAGACCATGGAGAGGATCGGGACCGCCGACGCGTCCGCAGTTCTGGAGCGCTATCGACAGGTCCGGCAGTGGAGCGACGTCCTGTGCGAGCCGCTCGAGACCGAGGACTACGTCGTGCAATCGATGCCCGACGCCAGTCCGATCAAGTGGCATCTGGCGCACACCACCTGGTTCTTCGAGACGCTGGCCCTCAAGCCCCACCTGCCCGGCTACGCGCCGCCCAATCGAACGTTCGAGTATCTGTTCAACTCCTACTACAACTCGCTCGGCAAGCAGTTCTCGCGCCCGCAGCGCGGCCTCCTATCGAGGCCCACGGTCGCAGAGGTGAGGGAGTACCGGCGCCACGTCGACACCCGGATGGCCGAGCTGCTCGACGGCGCCGGCGACGACACCCTCGGCGACCTCCTGCCGGTGATCGAGGTCGGACTCAACCACGAGCAGCAGCACCAGGAGCTGATGCTCACCGACCTCAAGCACATGCTCGCCCTGAACCCTCTGCATCCGGTCTACCGGTCGGAGAAGGTGGCACCCCGAACCGACGTTCCCGACGCCGTGTGGATCGAGTTCGAGGAAGGGCTCCATGCGATCGGCCATGACGGACGTGATGGCTTCGCCTACGACAACGAGGGGCCGCGGCACCGGGTGTTCGTCGAAGCGTTCGCCATCGCCTCGCGGCTCGTGACCGCGGGCGAGTACCTCGAGTTCATGGCCGACGACGGCTACGAGCGCCCCGAGCTCTGGCTCTCCGACGGTTGGGCGAAAGTCGAGAGCGAGGGCCTCGAGGCGCCGCTCTACTGGATCGGCGACGGCGGCGACTGGAAACAGATCACGCTCGCCGGCCTGCGCCCGGTGCGACCCGACGAGCCGGTCTGTCACGTCAGCCTCTACGAAGCCGACGCCTACGCGCGCTGGGCCGGCGCCCGCCTGCCGACCGAGGCGGAGTGGGAGGTGGCCGCCGACGCGACCCTGGGCCGGACCGCGGCACGGGGCGACGCCGATCCTCACGCCAACTTCGTCGAAGAGGGCCACTACCATCCACGGCCGATCTCCGATGCGGCCCGGGCCGGCGGCCAGTTCCTCGGCGACCTCTGGGAGTGGACGCGAAGCGCCTATTCGCCCTATCCCGGCTACCGGCCGCCCGCGGGTCCGCTCGGCGAGTACAACTCGAAGTTCATGAGCAGCCAGGTCGTGCTGCGCGGCGGCTCGTGCGCCACACCGCGATCGCACATCCGCAGCACCTACCGCAATTTCTTCGCGCCCGACAAGCGCTGGCAGTTCTTCGGCCTCCGGCTGGCGCGCGATGCTTGAAGGAGGACTGAGTCAATGAGGTGGCTTCCACGCAGCTTTGCGACCACGACCACGACCGCGCTGGCGTTGGCCGCGGCCTTCCAGGTGTCGACACCTGTTCTTGCACAGTCCACGAGCCTGATCCCCAGGTGGGAGTTTGAGGTCGGGAGCTTCTTTACCCGCAGCAGCACCGACATTCGGGCCGACTCGCAGAGCGGCGACCTCGGCACGGCCTTCAACGCCGAAGATCTCCTGGGCCTCGAGAAGTCCAAGACCGTGCTGCGAGTCGCGGCGGCGCGCCGCCTCGGGCAGAGGCACCAGGTCCGGTTGCGTTACTCCAAGAGCTCCCGTGACGGCCAGGTCCAGATACCGTTCGAGATTGATATCGGGGAGGTCACTTTTCCGGTGACGGCGACGGTCGACACGAAGTGGGACTTCACCTTCACCGACGTGAGCTACACCTACTTCTTCAGCCTCAAGGAGAAGACCGCCTGGGGCGCAGCCTTCGGGTTGGCCCGCTGGGACTTCGACATCGATCTCAGGGGCAGTGGCGGGGGAGTCAACCGCTCGATCGGCTCGGACATCGACGTGGACGAGCTGGTGCCCGAGCTCGGCGTTGCCGTGCGGCACCGGCTGTCGCCCAAGCTGATGTTCAGGAGCGGTCTCACCGGGCTCACGGCCGACCTGGGCGAAGAGGAAGTGACGGTCATCGGCGCGACGCTCCGACTCGATTACCAGGCGTTCAAGAACGCGGGCATCGCGATCGCCGGGACCTACTCGAACGTCGACTACGCGAACGGCAAGGGTCGCTTCATCGGTCAGTACGACTACACCATCACCGGGGTCCAGGTCTTCATCCCGATCTACATCGACTGACCTGGAGCTCGTTCTCGAGCGCACAGTCGGCCGTGTGAACGTCGGGGCACCTACGCCAGCTCGCGACGAAACCCGGTCACGACTCGTAGAGCGCCGGCAGCTCGTGCACCTCATCAGCGGCGGTGAGGAAGGGGTCGCGGATCCGCACCGAGCCGTATCGGCGTCCGTGCTCGAAGTCCTCGGAAAGGATCTCGTCGAGGCCGTGCACTTCGGCGTAGGCCCAGAGGTGGGCGTCGAACCAGGAGAGCTGGTAGGTCGCGCAGCCTCGGAGGGCGGTTTGAAGGACGGCGCTGTCCGGGTAGAGCACCGAGAACTGCGCCATCAGCTCCTCGGCTTCACGGCAGGCGTCGGCCCGAGAGAGCAGCGGACGGTCGCCGAGGTCCTCGCGGGGCCGGCTGACGACGGCGACGAACTCGAGGACCGCCTGGTGCGGCAGTGCGAGAGGCTCGGTGTCGATACCCGCTCGGAGGAGCCTCTGGGCCTCGCCTTGCTTCCAGGGCGAGCGCGGGTCGTAGGCGTAGACCAGCACATTGGTGTCAACGAGGCTCGCCACGGGTGTACAGCTCCTCTCGTGTCCAACCTCGGTCGGACCGTGTCTCGGCCGGTAGCGGCAGGTCCTTTTCGCGCTCGCGCTGGCGAGCCATGGCTTCGTCGAATAGGCGCAGTCGTTCAGCGACACTCAAGCCCTGGCGGCGCGCCCTCGCGGGAATGACTCGGATCTGGGTACCCGACGGGCGGAACTCGATCTCGTCGCCGGGCTTGATTTCATACGTCTCGGCGATGGCCTTGGGAATGGTGACCTGGAGCTTGCTGGTGACCTTTGCCATGGAATCCTTACTGTAGCAAGGAAGTATCCTTGCCGTCAAAGGTGCGGAATCGCGTAGGATCTCGATCCATGGTGAGGGTCTTCCGGCTGCGGGAGCCGGTGCCGATGTCGGCGACGCTGGCGATCCACAACGAGGTGCGTCGTCTGCGGGCCCAGGGGCGCAGGGTTTTCCACCTGGGTTTCGGCGAGGCGACCTTCCCGGTGCACCCCAAGATCCTCGAGGCGCTGACCGTCAACGCGAGCGAGCGAACCTACCTGCCGGTCTCGGGCCTGCCGGAGCTGCGCGCGCGGGTCGCCGCGTACTATGGCCGCCGCTTCGGCCTCGAGGTCGCGCCCGATCAGGTGATGGTGGGCTGCGGCAGCAAGAGCCTCCTCTACGCGGCCCTCCAGGCGGTGGACGGAGACGTGGTCCTGACCGACCCCTGCTGGGTGACCTACGAGCCGCAGGTACGGCTGGCCGGCCTGACGCCTCGCGTCGCGGCGACGTCGCTGGACGACGACCACTGCCTGACGCCGGAGAGTCTCGAGGGGTGTCTGGCCGAAGCGCGGACTCGTGGCGGGGATCCGGCGGCGCTGATCTTGAGCTCCCCCAACAATCCGACGGGCGTGGTCTACCCGCCGGAGCTCGTCGAGGGCCTGGCCGAAGTGGCGCGGCGCGAAGGGCTTCTCGTGATCAGCGACGAGATCTACGCGCTCACCGCCTACGGCGAGACTCCGCATCGCTCGGCCGCGTGCTTCTACCCCGAGGGGACGATCGTCACCGGCGGCCTCAGCAAGCACCTGTCGCTCGGCGGCTGGCGCCTGGGCGTGGCCGTGCTGCCGCCGGGAGAGCTGGGCGCCCGGCTCGCGCGCGCGATGACCGGCGTTGCCGGGGCGGTCTGGACCACCCCCGCCTCGCCGGTGCAGCACGCCGCCGCCGTCGCCTACGCCGACGACCCGGAGATCGACGCCTACATCGCGGCGTGCGCCGCCATCCACGGCCGCATGACGCGACAGCTCCACGGGCGGCTCGCGGCGCTCGGCGTTCCGTGCGCCGAGCCCTCGGGTGCGTTCTATCTCTATCCGAGCTTCGGGCCCTGGCGCGAGGCGCTGCGCGCGCGGCACGGCGTCGAGAGCTGCCGGGAGCTCTGCCGGCTGATGCTGCGAGAGGAGGAGATCGCAACGCTCCCGGGCTCCGACTTCGGCGCCGATCCCGGCTATCTGGCGCTGCGGCTCTCCACCAGCCAGCTTCACCGGCTCGGCGACGCGACCGTCGACCGCGTGCTGGAGCTCGCCCGGCCCGAGGTGAGCGACGACGAGTTCCGCCGCCAGGTCTGCCCGGACCTCGAGGGGGTGGGGGAGCGGCTGGCGCGGTTCATCGGCTCGCTGGAAAAGGCCGCGGTGTCCGGGTGATCCGATGAGCGCTCCGGATCGTCCGCTCGAAGGGATTCGGGTCGTGGGACTCGAGCAGTACATGAGCGGGCCGTACTGCACCATGCTCCTGGCCGATGCGGGCGCCGAGGTCATCAAGGTCGAGCGTCCGGGTGGCGGCGACCCGCGACGGAGCATTCCGCCCTTCCTCGAGTCGGGGGGGATCAAGAAAGCGGGCGGCTACCTGGCCTACAACCGCAACAAGAAGAGCCTGGCGCTCAACCTGCGCGACGAGTCCGGCCGCAGGATCCTGCGCGAGTTGGCGGCCGTCTCGGACGTCGTGGTCGACAACCTGCGCCCCGGCGTCACCGCCGGGCTGGGGCTCGATTACCCCGCGCTCAGCACCGTCAACGACCGGCTCGTCTACGCCGCCATCTCCGGGTTCGGCGGACTCGAGGGTTATCGCAGCGACTACAGCCGCCGGCCGGCATTCGACATCGTGGCCGAAGCGATGAGCGGGGTGATGAACCTGGTCGGTTTCGCCGACAAGCCCCCCAGCTTCACCCTCTACGGCCTGGCCGACGTCTATTCGGGCCTGGTCACCGCCTGGGGCATCCTGCAGGCCCTCTATATGCGTGAACGCACCGGCAAGGGACAGCTGGTCGACTCGTCGATGGTCGACAACATGCTGGCCCTCAACGAGCGGATGGTGGCGCTCTACTCGGTCACCGGCGAAGAGCCCGAGCGGGGCCGGCTGCGGCATCTGTGGCCGCGCGGCGCCTTCCACTGCCGCGACGGCTACGTCGCGCTCAACGTTCCCGACGACATCGTCTGGCGGCGGCTGGCCGAGGCCATCGAGCGTCCCGACCTGATCGACGATCCGCGCAGCGCCGACGGCACCAGCCGCGCCGACCACGCCGAAGAGCTCGGGCCGATCCTCGAGGCGTGGATGGCGGACAAGAGCCGCGCCGAGGTCGTCGACACCCTGAACGCCGCCGGCGTGCCCACCGGCCCGGTCTACACCGCGGGCGACGTCTTCCGCGACGAGCACTTCCGCAAGCGGGGCAGCCTGCTCGAGATCGACGATCCGGACGTCGGCCGGGCGACGTTCGCGCGGAGCGTGCCCCACCTCTCCGCGGCCCCCGAGATCCGCGCCGAGCCGGCACCCGGCCTCGGGCAGCACACCCGCGAGATCCTCGGGCGAGTGCTCGACTACCCGGCGAGCGAGATCGACACGCTGATCGCCGCGGGCGTGGTGGCGGCTCCCTAGAAGATCGGGCTAACGCTCGCCCTGCGCCGCGCCGGGCGGCAGGGGTTTCGACGGGTAGACGGCGCGGTCGCTGATCGCCCACAAAGCGTCGGTACGCAGTAGCCCTTCGAAGATCGACGAGTCCCAGTCGAATTCCTCGATCACGTTCGGGTGGCCCGGCCCCGACAGCAGGTAGGCGCCGCTCGGCGTGCGATCCGAGAGCCGGCTCGGCCAGGCCGCGCGGTGGTGGCAGTTCATGCAGTTGGTCTCGATCGGGTGCGTCGCGGCGAGCTCGATGAACGGGTTGTAGGCCACCGGCCAGCTGGTGCCGGACTCGACGTCGGGCGGATAGCGATTCGAGGCCGTCGCGTTCTGGGTCATGCCGTTGGTCGTCGTCATCTTGTAGTTGCGCCAGGTCGCGGGCCCGGCGACCGTCTGCGCCGGCCGGTGCGACGCGTAGCGGGGGCAGGTCTTGTCGTTCGAGTCGCTCCAGCACGCCTGCGGCAGGTCGTCCCACCAGGCCGACTGGAAGGTCCACCCCGGCTGCTCCTTGGTCATGATGTGCATCGCCACCAGGGCGAGGGCGTCCTGCGCCTCGAAGTCGCGGCCGTAGCTCCAGCGGGCCGATGCGTCGAGCAGGGCGCGGTCGCACGCGGCGAGGCCCGCGAGCTCCTCCGCCGTGAAGCGGATCGTGTAGAAGCGGTCGAGCGACACGACCTCGGCGCTCTCGTAGGTCAGCGGAGCGGTCGAGCTCTCCCGTGGCCCGCAGGCGAGGCCTTCGGCGGCGGCGGAGTAGAGCGCGGTGACGCGTGAGACGTTGCCGTCGACGAGGTAGCGCACGCTACGGCGGGTTTCCGGGCTCGCCCCGGAGCCGGCGGTGACCGCCACGGCGCGGCGCCAGAGCTCCTGGCGCTCGAACCCCGCGTAGCGCTCGCAGCCGGTCTCGGGGTCGATGTCCGCCGTCGGCGACAGGTCGTCCCAGAGCGGCACCGGCACGTAGCCGTCACCCGGGACCGGCCAGAGCATCGGTTTGAGCACCAGCGACGCGTCGGGCATGTTGGAGATCGCCGGGTCGCCGTCCGCGAGCAGCCCGTCGAGGACCTCGGCGTCCCAGTACCGTTTCTGACGAATGAACCGGCTCACGTCGGGGCTGAAGATCACTCCCGCGACCATCACGTTGCCCTCGTTCTGGAAGGTCGGCCCGTCGACGAGCTCGGCGCCGTCCAGGCACTGCTCGTATGCGGCCTGGACCGCCGCCGGCACCGTGTAGGTCGGCGCACCGGCGGTGGCGAGCTGTTTGTCGTCGAGGCCGGGAACGGTCCCGTCGTCGGCGTCGCTCGCCCGGGGCGTGTCCGGGCTGGGTCGCTCGAGCACGGCGCCCGGCAGGGCCGTGAGGCTCGACCGCTTCGAGCCGGCGCCGGTGGAGGAGTAGAGGAGGGTCTGAAATGTCTGGGTCGAGGTCGGCCAGGTGCGCCAGAGCATCTCTCCGCCGGAGGTCGGGGCGGTCAGCCCGGCGAGCAGATACCAGGCGTGCTCGCGCTGTCGGTGCCCGCAACGATTGGCGACCCAGCCCTCGACCGCAGTCGCGCTGCACGGAAAGTCCTCGATGCCATAGCTCGCCGGACTGGAGCCGTCGCCGCACAGTGGGGGCGTCTGCGGGCAGGAGTCGTCCATGTAGCCGCCGCCTTCGGAGGGTCCGGAGACGGCTACGACACAAGAAGCCAGAAAAGGCAGCGAGACGACGATCACGAACCGCGAGAAGGGGGCGCGCATGGAGAACCTCCGATCGGAGCCCGTGGTGGCCGGCGCCGAGCGCGGCATCGCAGCGGGCGGTCGAGAACTTCCGATAGCCAAGGAAACTGAGTGGCAACGTAGCACGGGCGAGAAGAGAGGGTCAATCACGGCGGAGCGTCGAAGTTCGAGGCGTCGCCGCCGCGAGGGCCCACGGACCCGACGGACCCACTCGCGCCGTTAACGGGAGCGCGACAGGAGACGCAAGACCTGTTACAATCTGTCTATATTTCTTGAGTTGACTGTTCTTCGGGGGGGAGTGAGCGGATTAAGGAACTCGGAGGTCGACCTATCGACCCCGAATCAGCGGGATGCCGCTGAGGGAGCCGGCATCCTGCGAAGGGAGCCAAGATGACGGCGAAGAAACGACCGGTCAAAAAGAAGGCGGCGGCGAAGCGCTCCGCCAAGTACTCACAGGTCGAAGGCCGAGTGAGCCTCGAGACGCTCGACTCGGTGCCCGACGAGCTCAAGCTGCAGGCGTATTTCTTCAGGAGCGACGGGAAGTCGCTCGGCGCCGTCCCGGTGGATCCGGACGGATCGTTCAGCCACCCGGTGCCGCTCACCAAGCCGGGCGACGTCGAGGTGGTGATCGCGCCCGAGACCGACCCGGAGAAGGTCCGTCGCGTGGCCGAGATCTACAGCCGCAAGTACGCGGCCGCCGAGTGGAAGCTGGAGCGCGGCAGGTACGTTCTGCGGCCCGAGCTCGAGATTCTCGAGTTGATCTGGACGCCCTGGTGGCCGCGGCGGATCTGCGTCTCCGGCCACGTGCGCAAGACCCCGGGCAACTGCCCGGTACCGTTCGTCAAGGTGGAGGTGTTCGACGTCGATCGCGTCTTCTGCCTCTGGCCGTACATCTACCCGCTGCGGGCCGAGCTCAAGAGGCGTGATGTCGTTCGGGTCGAGGACCTCATCGGCGGGCAGCTCGAGCGGAAGATCCATCCGATCGAGTTCGAGCCGCCGGTACCTCCGCCGCCGCCCGACCCCCGGGCGATCGAGCTGGCCGCCGACAACCTCGAGGTGGCCTCGCTCGGGCCGCAGCCCGAGCCGCCCGATCTCGAGAGCGGGATCGAGTCTCGGATCAGCGCGGAACGGGTGCAGCCCGAGGCCGTGAAGAACATCTCCGCGGCGACCTTCCAGTCGCGGACGGCGCTCTGGTATCTCTTCCCCCGCTGCTTCTACAGCAAGCAGCTTCTGTGCACGACCACCACTGACGAGAACGGCTACTGGCAGTGCTGCTTCAACTGGTGGCCGCTCCAGTACCGCTACGGCTGGTTCCGGTGGGACTGGCGCCCCGACATCATCATCAAGGTGACCCAGGTCATCAACGGCGTCGAGACCGTGCTGTACCTCGATCCGTACAGCAACACGCGCTGGAACGTGAACACCGCCCACATCGACGTCTGGGTCGACGCCCCCGAGATCGAATGCGGCGACGGCGAGCCGCAGGACCGGCCGGAAGGCACCCAGGTCTTCTTCACCCGCATCGGCAACGACGAGGTCTACTGGATCAACCAGGCCAACGGCCACTACGAGAAGGGCTCGAATGCCAATGTGGCCTACGGCGCCGGGCTGCGCATCTTCGCCCAGTTCGGCGACACGCTGAGCCGGGCTCAGGCGATCCCCGGCGCCACCGCGCCCTACTACTATCGCCTGTCGTACCGGAAGGGCGGTGGCGGCTACACGCCCATCAGCCGCCAGCTGAAGGACACCCGAGTTCACAAGTCGACCCTGTTCAGCGAGAGCCACACGCTGGGGCCGACCACCGTCGGCTCGACGCCCGCGCTCTACGAGGTCCGGGACTTCAAGAACTACTACTGGTACAACCCCGACTGGATCGCCCACTGGGTGACCGGCTATCGAGCCTCCAACGGCGTCTGGACCAAGGCGGTGCCCGACGGCAAGTACCAGCTGCTGCTCGAGATCTTCGACTCGACGGGAACGCTCCTGACCAACACGAAGATCGACTACAGAGACGGCACCGTGCCTCCTGGCAACGTTCTGCCCGCGCTCTATCCGTGCCTCCTCGTGGCGGCCATCGACAACGAGCGGCCGACGGTCAACATGACCTTCACGCCGGCGCCGACCGGCTGCGGCGTGATCCAGCATTCGGCGGTGCCGCCGCTCACGATCCGGGCAGAGGTGGATCAGGCGAACAACCGCCTCCGCAGGTGGACCCTCTGGTACAAGAAGGGCATCACACCGGGCTCTCCGGTCCTCGCCTGGGCCAGCTCCGCCAGCGGTCTGGCCACGCCGGTCGATCAGCTGGTCGACGCGATGTCCATGCTGACCGGAGTGACGACGACCTGCGCATTCGCGGTCACGCTGTGGGCCGAGTCCAACGTGCGCAACGGCTACAGCTTCATCCTGGAGCGACGGCTCGTCAACGCGATCGCGGTCGAGAAGTGCCCCGGGAGACTGGTCGCGAACCAGGTTCTCCAGCAGGAGGGCGCGGTCCTTCTGCAGTCTGATCTGAACGAATAGGTGTTGGGCCGCCGGGCGGATCTCCGCCCGGCGGTCTTCATTCGTGTCACCGGCGAGCAAGCTCTCCCACCCCTCGAGGTCGGTGGCGACCGGGCATTGGCGCGGTGTCGACCCGATCACCATCTGCTAAACAGGTCGGGCAGCTTGATAGAGCATCCTTGGCGAACTCTCGCCAATCCAAGATCCAGAGGGAGATCGGATCGACGACTCCCGCTCGACATCCCTTGTAGTGGGGAAGGAGTGATTCATATGAAGAAGCGTTTGTCCGGAGCCTTGACCGTCGGCGTCCTCCTGGTCGCCGCCATCGCGGCGAGTGCGCCGGTGGCGGCGGCTCGAGGCGGAGCCGTAGCCTCTCCTTTCACGCCGGTCGTGGGCGAAAGCTCGACGCTGGTGGCCCGGCACGCAACGCCGCGGCCGCGCGTGCGCGCCTTCGGCAAAGGGGGCGGCCTCGTCGTCGACGACGATCTCGTCGAGTGCCCGGCGGCGGCCTTCACCACGATCCAGGCCGCGGTCGACGCCGCGGCGCTCCAGTCCGGAAGCCAGACGATCACCATCTGCGCCGGCGTCTATGCCGAGAATGTGCTCGTCGGACCGGGCAACCCCCTCCGCCTGCACGGTGATGGCGCGGGCAGCGCGATCGTGACCGGAGTCGCCGGAACGGCGGGGCCGATCATCGACGTCGTCTTCTCGGGCAGGGTCGACATTCGCGACCTGACGGTGGACGGCCAGTCGGCCCAGGCGGGCGGGGTCGTCTACGGCATCCGCTACGACGAGACCGACGGGCAGATCGACAGTGTCGAGGTGCTCAACATCCGCAACGCCTCCGGGAGCTCCCAGGGCCTCGGGATCCGCGTGCAATCGCTCACCGGCGGACGCGCCAAGGTCAAGGTAAAGAGTACGCTGGTGCGCAACTACACCCGGGTCGGCATCAACGGCAACGGCAACGGCGTCGACCTCAAGGTCGAATCGAACGACTTGATCGGGCCGGTGCCGCCGACGGTGTGGGCCCCGAACGGCGTGCAGATGTCGCGCGGCGCGACCGGCAAGGTGCACAAGAACTTCGTCGACAACAACCCGTCACCCAACGTTCCGGGTGGCGCCGGCAGCGGGATCATCCTGTTCTGCCCGGGCAAGACCGACGTCCACGACAATCTGGTCACTCGCGCCGATATCGGCATCTCGGTGGCCGACACCGCCGGGGCGAAGGTCCACAACAACGACGTCGCCGACAGCGACTTCGATGGCATCAGCCTGCAGTTTCTGGGACTCTTCTTCGGCAACATCGGCTGCACGGCTCCGGGTGTGCCGCTGCCCGTCGAGGCGAACGACATCCACAACAACGCCATCGTCGACAGCGGCGACGGCGGCATCGTCCTGGTGAACGTCGACCCCGCCACCGAGCCGGCCACGCCGAACGACAACCGGCTGCACAACAACGAGGCCGCGGCCAGCGCCTCCGACGGCATCCGCGTTTTCGATGGCATCGACAACGAGCTCAAGAACAACCGGATCGACTCGAGCGGCGGCACCGACGCCGTCGACGACACCTCGGGTGGCGGCACCGCTGGAACGGCGAACACCTGGAAGAACAACCGATGCTCGACCAGCTCGCCGGCGGGGCTGTGTAAGTAGCTGTCTCCTGCCGGGCTTCGGCTCGAGGGCGGAGCCCGGCAGCTCCTTGTGAGCTCGAGCGAATTCCAGGCTCTTCGGGGCGTGCCGCCGGGTGATTTCCGATTCGCGCCAATCGAGCAAACTTCGACGCGCATTTACGCCAATGTAGCTCGGTTTTTCGCAAAATGATCCAAGACTTCTGCTCAATTGGCGCATTTCAATTGACACCCGGTAGTCGATCAGCTATCTTCTGCGCTCCGATCGGTGGCGCCTCCGCCGCCGCGCGCGCTCAGGAGGAGCCCCCCCATGGAAGTTGCCGACCCTCTCGCCGTCGAGGCCGCCGACACGGCCTGGCTCATCGTCGCCTGCGCGATGGTGCTGTTGATGACCCCGGCCCTCGCCTTTTTCTACGGCGGTCTGGTGCGCTCGAAGAACGCACTCAACACCATGATGATGAGCTTCGCCGCGCTCGGCACCGTCGTCGTCGCCTGGGCGATTCTCGGCTACAGCCTGGCGTTCGCGCCCGGCAACGCCTGGCTCGGAGGCCTCGAGTTCGCCTTCCTGCGCGGCGTCGGCCTGGAGCCGCAGGGGAGCATCCCGCACCTGCTCTTCATGGCCTTCCAGGGCACCTTCGCCATCATCACGGCGGCTCTGATCTCGGGGGCGATCGCCGAGCGCATGCGCTTCGGCGCCTACCTGCTGTTCATCAATCTGTGGATGCTCGCGGTCTACGCGCCGGTCTGCCACTGGGTGTGGGGCGACGGCTGGCTGGCGCGCCTTGGCGCGCTCGACTTCGCCGGCGGCACCGTGGTGCACGTCAACGCCGGTATGGCGGCGATCGTCGCGGCGATGGTGCTCGGGCCGCGTCGCGACTACGGCCGCCAGGCGCTCCTGCCGCACAACGTGCCGTTCGTGCTGCTCGGCGCGGGCCTTCTCTGGTTCGGCTGGTTCGGCTTCAACGCGGGCAGCGCGCTCGCCGCCGACGCCACCGCGGCCCTGGCGTTCGTCAACACCCTGCTGGCGCCGGCGGCGGCGCTCGCGGCCTGGATGTTTCTCGACCGGCTGAGCACCCGCAAGATGACCGCGGTCGGCGCGGCGACCGGGATCGTGGTCGGCCTGGTGGCGATCACCCCGGCCGCCGGCTTCGTCGGGCCGATGAGCGCGCTGGCGATCGGCGCCCTGGCGGCCATCCCGAGCTACTTCGCGATCATGAAGCGGAGCAAGACGCGCCTCGACGATTCGCTCGAGGTCGCCGCCGCCCACGGCCTCGGCGGGATGACCGGAGCGGTGCTGACCGGGATCTTCGCGACCGCCGCCTGGGGCGGCACCGACGGGCTCGTGGCCGGCAACTGGAAGCAGGCGGCCATGCAGGTCGTGGCGGTGCTGGCGGTCATGGCGTTCAGCGGCGTCATGTCCTTCGCGCTGCTCAAGGCCGTGAACCTGGTGCTGCCGCTTCGGGTCAGCTCGCGCGAGGAGGGCACCGGGCTCGACGTGCCGATGCACGGCGAGGAGGCCTACACCCACGGCGAGGGCGCCCTGCTGTTGATTCCGTCGGCCGCCAAGACGACCCAGCGCTCGGCCCCGGCCGCGGCGCACGAACCCCTGGAGGCGGGAGCATGAAGCTGATCACCGCGATCATCCGGCCCGAGAAGCTCAACGACGTCCTGGAGGCCCTGTTCACGGCCGAGATCCACGGCCTGACCATCAGCCGCGCGCAGGGGCACGGCGGCGAGACCGAGGCCGTCGAGACCTATCGCGGCACGACGGTGAAGATGGAGCTGGTGGAGAAGGTACGCATCGACATCGGGGTCTCCGAGAGCTTCGTCGAGCCGACCATCTCCGTGCTGACCCGCGCCGCCAGGACGGGCGAGGTCGGAGACGGCAAGATCTTCGTCGTGCCGGTCGAGCGCGTGGTTCGCATCCGCACCGGCGAAGAAGACCAGGCCGCGGTGACACCCGCGCTCCTCGCCGGCCAGGGCGTCTGAACGGAGCCCCATGGACCGGCATACCTTTGACCGAGCCGTCGAGTGCGGGTCGAGTCGGAGGAACCGGCGGCGTGGGGTGACCGGCGGCTCGACCTTCCCTCTAGTCGACCGCACGGACCGCGCCGCCTGCGGCACCGGCTTCGTCGCAGAGGCCTCCGGCGTGCCTTCGCGCCGCGTCGTGACGCTGGCTCTCACCGCTCTCCGGCGGCTGGTGCACCGCGGCGCAAGAGGCGCCGACGACGAGACCGGGGACGGCGCGGGGCTCATGACCGACCTGCCGCGCGACCTCTTCCTGGAGCTTCTCGAAGACGAGGTCGGCGCGCGGCTCGAAGCCGGCGAGGTTCTGGCCGTGGCGATGGTCTTCACCTCGGCGGGGGAGCGCGCGGCTCTGGAGGACGCGGTCGATCGGGGGGCGGCGCGACTCGGGATGCGCTATCTCGGGCACCGCGAGGTGCCGGTCCGTACCGACGTTCTCGGAGAGATGGCCAGGGCCTGCATGCCGCGGGTGCTGCAGCTCTTCATCGCCTGTCCCCAGAGCGACCCGCGGCCGGTGGAAGCGCGGCTCTACCTGCTGCGCAGGCGCGTCGAGCGAGACCTGGCGGAGCAGCGCCACACCCACATCTGCTCGCTGTCGTCGAAGACCCTCGTCTACAAGGGACTCGTGACGCCCCGCCAGCTGGAGCGCTTCTACCTCGATCTCGCCGACGAGCGCTACCGGGCGAAGGTGGCGGTGTTCCACGAGCGCTTCGCCACCAACACCCTGCCGTCGTGGGCGCTCGCCCAGCCCTTCCGTCTGCTGGCGCACAACGGCGAGATCAACACGATCCGGGGCAACCGGCTGTGGATGCGCGCCAGGGAGCGGGAGCTGCGCTCGGACGTCTGGGGAGACGATCTCGAGGACCTGCTGCCGATCACCACCTCGGCGGTCAGCGACTCGTTCAGCCTGGACAACGTCCTCGAGTTCCTGCTCCACAGCGGCCTCGGGCTCTACCGAAGCCTCATGATGCTGATCCCGGATCCGTACCACGAGGCGCCCGGCTTCTCGCCCGAGCTGCGCGACTTCTTCGTCTACCACGAGAACCTGATGGAGCCGTGGGACGGGCCGGCGGCGCTGGTCTACACCGACGGCGAGGTCGTCGGCGCCAAGCTGGACCGCAACGC
>JAHEKO010000011.1:0-4643 GCA_024638355.1 Acidobacteriota bacterium | reverse complement strand
TCTCGCCCGAGCTGCGCGACTTCTTCGTCTACCACGAGAACCTGATGGAGCCGTGGGACGGGCCGGCGGCGCTGGTCTACACCGACGGCGAGGTCGTCGGCGCCAAGCTGGACCGCAACGCCCTCCGCCCGCTGCGCTATACGCGGGCTCGCGACGGGCTGGTGGTGATGGCCTCGGAGGCCGGGGTCGTGGACATCGAGGAAGAGAACCTGATCCACAACCGCCATCTGACCTCCGGCGAGATCTTCGCCCTCCCGCTGGATGGAACCGGAGTGCTGACCGACGACGAGGTCAAGGAGAGCGTCGCGCGGGCGGCGCCGTACGGGGAGCTGGTGCGCAACTTCGAGGAGCTTCGCCGCGGAGCGGCCGACGAGGAGTTCGGCGACTACGCCTTGCCCCCCGCCGGCTTCGACCGGCGGCTGCGGCTGGCGTTCGGGTGGAGCCAGGAGGACCTCAAGCGCTTCCTCTTTCCCATGACCCGGAGCGGCCGCGAGCCGATGGGGTCGATGGGCGACGACACGCCGCCGGCCGTGCTCTCGGAGAGCGACCGCCGGATCTACGACTTCTTCAAGCAAGCGTTCGCGCAGGTCACGAATCCGCCGATCGACCCCATCCGCGAGGCGCTGGTCACCGGGCTCTATCACTACCTGGGGACCGAAGAGAACCTGCTCGCCGGCCGACCGCGCGTCCGCAGCGCGATCCGGGTGGCCGGCCCGGTGCTGTCGCCTCGCGAGGTCCGCTTCCTGCAGCAGTCGCACGACTGGTTCCCCCACGCCACCGTCCGCTGCCACTTCGACCCCAACGAGGCGCTCGACGAGCGGCTCCGCGAGATCTGCCGAAGCTGTGCCGCGGCGGTCGGCGAGGGCCGCCGGATCATCTTCTTGAGCGACGAGAATCTCGACGAGGGCAAGCTACCCATCCCGATGCCGCTGGTGGCATCCGCAGTCCACCATCACCTGATCCGGGAGCGCAGCCGGAGCGCGGTCGCCCTGGTCTGCCTCGCCGGCGAGGTCGTCAACGACCACCACGTGGCGTGCCTGGTGGCGATGGGAGTGAGCGCGGTCTATCCGTACGTGGCCTACGAGCTCATCCGCGAGAGCTTCGCCGATCGCGACGACTGGCCCGAGCTGATGGCCAACTACCGGCAGGCCCTCGAGAAGGGGCTCTTGAAGATCATGGCCAAGATGGGGATCTCGACCCTCAACAGCTATCACGGGTCGATGAACCTCCATGCGCTCGGCCTGTCGCGCGAGCTCCTCGAGCGCTACTTTCCGTCGATCGAGGGTCGCCTCGGCGGCATCGGCCTCGAAGAGGTCCGCCGGGCGGCGGTCGAGCGCAGTCGCCGGGCCTTCGGGTCACCGGAGCCGGTGCTCGTCGACCTCGGGCAGTTCCGCTTTCGTCGCCGCGGCGAGGTCCACGGGTTCTCGCCGCCGCGGGTGCGCGAGATCCGCGGCCTGGCCGCGGCCCGGCCGGCGCCGGCCAAGGACGGCGCGGCGGTCGCGCAGCTGCGGGACCTGCTCGAGGTGAGGTCGCAGGGAGCGGTTCCGCAGGCGGAGGTCGAGCCGCTCGAGGCGCTGACGCGGCGCTTCGGCGCGGGGGCCATCTCGTTCGGAGCGGTCTCGGACGCAACCCACCGCACGCTGGCTCGGGGGTTCCACCTGGCCGGCGCGCGGAGCAGCAGCGGCGAGGGCGGCGAGCCGGCGGACCGCTACCCGCCCGGCAGGCGCGATCGGGATGTCAACTGCTACATCAAGCAGGTCGCCAGTGGCCGCTTCGGCGTCACCACCGACTATCTCGCCGCCGCGCGCGAGCTGCAGATCAAGATGGCGCAGGGGGCGAAGCCGGGGGAGGGTGGGCAGCTTCCGGGTCACAAGGTGACGGTGGCGATCGCCGGTGCGCGGGCCACGACTCCCGGGGTGCCGCTGATCTCGCCGCCGCCGCACCACGACATCTACAGCATCGAAGATCTCGCCCAGCTCATCTGGGATCTGAAAGAGGTCAATCCGCGCTGCCGCGTCTCGGTCAAGCTGGTCGCGCAGCCCGGCATCGGCACCATCGCCTGCGGGGTGGTCAAGGGTGGCGCCGAGGTGGTGCTCGTCGCCGGCGGCGACGGCGGTACCGGGGCCAGCCCCCTCGGCTCGCTCAAGCACACCGGCTTTCCCTGGGAGCTGGCCCTGCCCGAGACCCACCAGGCGCTCACCGCGGCGGGGCTGCGCTCCCGCGCCCGCCTGCGTGTGGACGGGGGTATCAAGAACGGCCGCGACGTCGTCATCGCCGCGCTGCTCGGCGCCGAGGAGTTCGACTTCGGCACCGCCGCCCTGGTGGCGCTCGGCTGCGTCATGGCAAGGCAGTGCCACATGAACACCTGCCCGGTCGGGATCGCGACCCAGGATCCCGAGCTCACCCGCAAGTTCCGCGGCACCCCGGAGCAGCTGGCGGAGTACCTGGGGTCGGTCGGACGCCAGGTGCGAGAGCTGCTGGCGGAGATGGGCTTCCGCCGGCTCGACGAGATCGTCGGGCGGACCGATCTGCTCGCAGAGCGGCCCGAGCGGTCCGCGCTGGTCGCGGCGAAAGGGCTCGACCTGAGCCCGATCCTCAACCCCCAGGCTTCGAACGGCCTGCCGGTGCTCGGGAGCTCGAGCGAGACCGCGCGCAGCGCGAGCGTTCATCGCTCGCTGGACGAGAGCGTCCTCGACGAGGTCTATCCGCAGATCCTGAGCCACGGTCAGGCCGTGGTCGAGCGCACGGTCCGCAACACCGACCGGGCGGTCGGCACCCGTCTGTCCGGGGAGCTGGCCTTTCTCTACGGCACCGGCAACTTCCGCGGCCGCATCCAACTTCGGTTGCGCGGCGTGGCCGGGCAGAGCCTCGGTGCGTTCCTGGCCGACGGCCTCGAGCTGCGATTGCGCGGTCTGGCCAACGACTACGTGGGCAAGGGCATGAGCGGCGGACTGATCTCGATCCGTCTGCCGCGCGGCGTCCGCGAGGCCGGCCGCGCCCACACGGTCATCGGCAACGTTGCCCTCTACGGAGCGACCGCGGGCACGTTGCTCGTCGCCGGGCACGCCGGCGAGCGCTTCGCGGTGCGCAACAGCGGCGCGTCGGCCGTCGTCGAAGGCGTCGGCAATCACGGCTGCGAGTACATGACCCGCGGCACGGTGATCGTGCTCGGCTCGGTCGGCCGCAACTTCGGCGCCGGCATGACCGGCGGCGTCGCCTACCTGCTACCGGACGATCCGGCCTGGCGGGACCAGCTCAACGAGGACTACGTGCGCGCCGACTCGCTGACTCACGCCGACGAGAACCTCGTTCTCCGGCTCCTCCGCGAGCACGTCTTCCACTGCGGCTCGGTCGTCGGGCAGTCGGTCTTGGATCAGTGGCAGACCCGGCGAGCCGACTTCGTCCGCATCGTGCCGTTGGCGCAGGACATCGTCGACTTCCGGGCGATCTACGATCAGCAGGTCGCGGCGCGGATGGGCGTGCTGCTCAACGAGTAGACGGAGCAGCTGGAAGCTCTCAGAACCGAACGGCGATGAGCGTGATGGCCAGGAAGAAACCGAACATCGCAGCCAGCGTCGCTCCGAGAACGATCCAGCGGACGGGACGCGGCCAGCGCTCCAGGTAGCGATTCTCGCCCGCGAGGATCAAGGAGAGCGGAAAGGCCGAGAAGAGGAGCGTCTGTCCGACCAGGATTTGGTCGAAGCCCAGGTGGAGCACCAGGGCGATGGTCACGAAGACCAGCGAGGAGCCGATCATCAACGGACCGTTGTATTTCTCGTCGCGGCGCGAGGCCGCGCAGAGTCTCTGAATCGTCGTCATCTGTCGGGGTTCTCCCTGGGTGGTCGTTGCTGGAGTCAGTTGTGGGTTGAGTCGGGCATCGACGGCACCGGCGAGTAGATCGACGAGTAGACGGAAGGACGCCCGCTGGCCGGCCAACAGGGCCGCGACCTCTTGCCCGTAGCGCTCCCGCCACCGGCGCGGATAGAGGTGGAGCATCCAGTTCATGCCCGCGCCAACTCCGTTTTCCGCCCACCTGCCAGCCTGGCCTGGCCCGCGCGTGCCACCGCCTCGAGCGCCGCCAGCCGGGCCCGCAGGGCCTTCTCGCCCTGGGCCGTGAGCCGGTAGGGGTGGCGGCGGCCGCGGCTCTCGAGCGCCTCGATGAGGCCCCGGCTCTCCAGCCGCGCGATCGCCCCGTAGAGAGTTCCCGGTCCCGGCCGGAACCCGGCCACCTCTTCGATGTCTGAGGTGATCGCATAGCCGTGCTTGGGCCCGTCGGCCAGGCTGATGAGGATCAGCACGGCCGGCTCGGAGAAGCGGCCGAAGTCTTCGAGATCGTCCGTTGTCTGTTTCTTCTTCATCGAGATGGCTTCCAAGCGGTACACTACGTCCCGGGTATTACGTACGGCGTAGTATTACGTTCTGCGTAGTAATTGTCAAGCGGGGTCTAGGGCGAAACCCGGAGGTCGGCGGGAGCTCCGGGAGGACGAGAACGCGACTGGATCACCCTGGACGACGTCAGCCGTCCAAAGCTGCCCGAGCAGGCCTGGCGGTGGGTAGCAGGGATGAGCGGTCGGCTAGTGCGGCCTCACCTCATCGCGAGACTCGATGCTCTCGGCGATCAGAGGTGCCAGCGACAGCAGCTC
>JAHEKO010000311.1 GCA_024638355.1 Acidobacteriota bacterium | reverse complement strand
ATCTCCGGGTAGCTCCCCCGCCCGACCCGGCCCGCCGGAGCGTACTGGTCCATCAGGTTCACGTAGCTGTCCGGGCCGATGTCGCCGGCAATCCACTCCAGGATCGCCCGCGTCTCGTCGAGGGCGCCGGGCATGACCAGATGGCGAATCAGAACGCCCCGGCGGGCGAGGCCGTCGGCGTCCAGGGTCAGCGGGCCGACCTGGCGATGCATCTCCCCGATCGCCGTGCGCGCGACCCCGGGGTAGTCCTCCGCCAGCAGGTACCTGCGGCTCGCCGCCGCGCTCCAATACTTGAAGTCGGGCATGTAGACGTCGACGATTCCGTCGAGCAGCACCAGGCTCTCGAGCGAGTCGTAGGCGCTCGTGTTGTAGACGATCGGCAGCCGCAGGCCGTGCTCGACCGCGATCGCCACCGCCTCGACCAGCTGCGGCGCGACGTGCTCCGGGGTGACGAAATTGATGTTGTGGCAGCCGCGGGCCTGGAGCTCGAGCATCATGGCGGCGAGCTCTGGGGGTGGTGATCCGCGCTCGGCGCGCGCCTTGACGCCCTGGCTGATGTCGTAGTTCTGGCAGAAGGCGCAGCGCAGGTTGCAGTGCGAGAAGAAGATCGTCCCCGAGCCGTTCCAGCCGCGCAGGCAGTCCTCTTCGCCGAAGTGCGGGAAGTAGCTCGAGACCACGGCGTAGCGACCCGTCTTGCAGACCGCGATCTCGTCCGCCAGCCGATCCACGTCGCAGTCGCGCGGACAGACCCGGCAGCGCCCCAGGTGCGTCAGGCCCAGCCGTGCCCGCGCCGCCAGCTCCGCCGGCGGTAGATCCAGGTACGCGGGTCGAAACGATCCAGCCACCGCTGGACCCAGCCTAGCAAGAAGAGCGACAACCGGACGACGAACCCGGCTCAGTCGGCCTCGAACCCGATCTCCTTGTGCGCGCCGTCGCAGTAGGGCTTCTTCGCCGAGGCGCCGCACCTGCACAGGGCGCCCTTTTCCCCCGCGGCAGAGCCGGCGTCCGCCGTGACCACCTCGACCGGACCCTCCACCAGGATCGGACCGTTCGGAGCGAGCCGCACCGTCAACGCGCCGCCGCCCCCGTCGGCCGCCGGACCGAGACGGTGCTCGACGGCGAGACCCGGATCGGCAAAGCGACGCTCGACGTGGGTGTTATCGCAGAACGGCTTGTGCTTGGAGACGCCGCAGCGGCACAGAGCCATGCGCGTCTCCTCGATCACCTCGCCGCCGGGCAGCTCGAGCCGTATCCTGCCGGCCAGGTAGAGGGGTCCGTCGGGCGCTACGCGGACGCTGTTGCCGGCCGGCGGCGCCTCGGGAGCCCCGCCGTCGGTACGCCGGTAGCGCAACGCCCCGGCCGGGCAGCGTTCGACCACCTGGGCCACCGCCTCCGGAGTAGCGTGCTCCGGTCGAGCCCAGGGGCGGGCTTCGGGGTCGAACACCTCGGGCAGGCCGCGGACGCACTCGGCGGCATGGATGCAGCGGGGGATCTCATACTCGACCACGATCCCCTCGGCCTCGTACTCATGGACCTTACGCTTCATCTCGTCTGCCTCCCCGGGTCGCCGCGATCCTGCGCATCGAAGGGAGCGAGTCTATCCCTCCTCGCCGCCGGGCGCGCCTATGGATAGAGGACCGCCGCGGCGCCCTTCTCGGCGATCAGGCGGTCCGCCCGCCGGAGGATGAGGTCGCGACGCGTGAGGAGCGCCGAGATCTGCGCCTTCGACAGCCAGCGGCCGAGCCGGGTCGTCAAGGCCTCGCGATCGAGCTCGCGCAGGGCGTCGAGCAGCCGCTCGGAGAACCGGCCCAGATCGTCCTCGGCGATCAGCTCACGGGTGGTCCGAAAGGCGCGCGAGTGGTCGATGAGGTAGATCCTCTCGTCGACGTCGCTCAAGATGTTGCCGGCGTTGTTGAAGTCGGTGTTGTAGGTCAGGTTGTGGAAGAGCCGCACGGCGTAGATCTGCCGGTTCCAGCCCGCGACGTCGCGGAGCGGCTCGCCACGCTTGCGCCGGTCGAGCTCCATGATCGTGTTCTCGACCCAGAGCTGCAGCGAGCCCTCTTCGCGCCGCAGACGCCTCTCGACCACCGGCGGCACCAGGCCGAAGCCGACCAGCTTGTCGAGCTCGTAGGCGGCGAGCTCGTACTTGTAGGAATCACTGAACTGCATCTCGAAGGTGCCGTCGTCGAAGCGCTTGAAGGGCACCCGCTCGTCGACGGTCTTCCAGATCGCGCGCGCCGTCCGGGACCCGTCGCTCAGCGTCACGCGCTCCGAGCGCGTGACGCCCACGCCGATCGCCTCTCGCTTCACGACTTTCGCGGATCCGAGGAACGCCTCGACCGCCGCGGCATCCGGCCACTCGGCCTGCCACCGGCCGTGAGCCAGGGTCGCCGTCAGAGCTACGATCAGCAATCTCCAAGCGATCGCGCGAGGCCCGGGGTCGCCCCGGGGCGCCGTCTCGGCCGACGGACGTCGCTCCCGGGCGCTCGCACTTCGAACAGATTCCCTGGTCGGAACCGCCACCTTCGCTGCTCCACTTCGGCTTACGGACAAGCTTACACGACGAAGAAGGCTCACCGAGCGAAAGCGGTAGGCTCGCTTCGCATGCGGAGAGCCGCACTCTTTCTGCCGGTCGTCGCGGCGATCGCCCTCCTAGCGAGTGGCGGTGCGGCGGCCCAGAGCGCCGCCCCCCTTGTCGCCGCCGACCTCGGCGCTCGCTACGTCGCCAACGAGGGCTTCCTGGTCGAAGGCGGCGGCAAGCGCGTTCTGATCGACGGCCTGTTCGGTGACGGCGTCTCCGGCTACCCGGTGAGTCCCGCAGAAGTGCGTGACCGGCTGGAGCGCGGCGTCGGCGAGTGGGCCGGTATCGGCGTCGCCCTCGCGACCCACTTCCATCCCGACCACTTCGACCCTGGATCCGTCGGCCGATTCCTCGAGGCGAATCCGGGAGCGGTGTTCATCTCGACGCCGCAAGCGGTCGGGAAGCTGAGAGAGACCTACCCGGACGCGCCCGGCCTCCTCGCTCGTGCCCGCGCTGTTCTCCCGGCCGAGGGGAGCGTGGAGCGCTTGGAGATCGACGACATCGGGATCGAGGTGCTCAACCTCCACCACGGCCTTCGCGACCCGCCGGTGCAAAATCTCGGCTTCATCGTGACACTCGGCGGCGAGCGCTTCCTCCATTTCGGCGATACCGAAGCCAAGATCGACGACTTCGCCCCCTATCTCGAGCGGCTCGCGGACGTCGACCTGGCTCTCCTGCCCTTCTGGTTCCTCTCCAGCACCTGGCGAGCGGAGATGGTCCGCGACCGGATCCGCCCGCGCCGAATCGTGGTCGCGCACCTGCCGCTGCCGACCGCCCCGGGCAGCTACTTCGGACGGTGGCAAAGCTACGAGAATCTGGTGCGCACCATCCGCGACGGCTTTCCGCAGGCTCGATTCCCGCGCTCGTCCGGCGAGACCCTCGACCTCACCGCGGACTAGCCGACCCGGCTCCTACTCGAAGCGCAGGTGCTTGACCGAGTAGCCGCTGTCGCGGATCTCGCGGAGCGAATCGATACCGATGCGCAGATGGACCTCGGCGAAGCCTGCGGTGACCTCCCGGTCGCTCTCCTCGGTCTTGACCCCCTCGGGGATCATCGGCTGGTCCGAGACCAGGAGCAGCGCGCCGCGCGGGATCTGATTGGCGAAACCGACGATGAAGATGGTCGCCGTCTCCATGTCGATCGCCGTGGCGCGGGTGGCGCGCAGGGTGCGCTTGAAGTCGACGTCGTGCTCCCAGACGCGGCGGTTCGTGGTGTATACGGCGCCGGTCCAGTAGTCGAGATCGTACTCGCGCACGGTGTGGGAGACCGCGCGCTGGAGGTTGAACGACGGTAGCGCCGGGACTTCGGGCGGCAGGTAGTCGTTGGAGGTCCCCTCGCCGCGGATGGCGGCGATCGGCAGGATCATGTCGCCGATCTTGTTCTTCCGCTTCAGGCCGCCGCACTTGCCGAGGAAGAGGACCGCGCGCGGAGAGATCGCGCTCAAGAGGTCCATCACCGTGGCGGCGTTGGCGCTGCCCATGCCGAAGTTGATGATGCTGATGTCTTCGGCGGTGGCATTCGGCATGGTGCGGTCGCGACCCTCGACCGGCACCTTGTGGCGCTGGGCGAAGAGCTCGACGTAGTTGTTGAAGTTGGTCAGCAGGATGTGGCGGCCGAAGTCCTCGCCCGCGGTGCCCGTGTACCGCGGCAGCCAGTTGTTCACCAGCTCCTTCTTGGTCGTCATACGCCGCCCAGCAGCTTGGCCACCCGTGCGTCGATGTCGTAGGAGAGCTTGACGCCGAGATGGCCGATGGTGTCCGCCGCCAGGAGCGTCGCCAGCTCGCCGCAGACCTCGAGCGACTCGCCGCGCACCAGTCCGGTCAGAAAGCCGGCGGCGAAGCAATCGCCGGCCCCGGTCGTGTCGACCACCGAGACGTTGTGCGCCTCGAGGTGGATCAGCTCTTGGCCATGGCCGATGAAGGCGCCGTTCGGGCCGTCGGTGACCACCGCGACATCGACCGTTTTCGCCATCTCGACGGTCGCGTCGGCGGAGCCCAGATCGGTGAGAATCCGCGCCTCCTCGGCGTTGGAGAAGAGCACGTCGAGACCCTCCTCGAGATGGCGATGGAGAATGTCGCGCGAGCGGTTGACGGCGAACGGATCGGCGAGGTCGACGGCGACCTTGCAGCCGGCTTCGCGCGCGGCCTCGAGCGCCAGCTCGATCGCGTCGATCTGGTTGGGCGTATCCCACATGTAGCCGGTGGTAAAGAAGATCCTCGAGCGGCGGATGTCGTCGAGCGGCAGATGCTCGGGGCGGTAGTCGCGGCAGACCCCGAGGTGGGTGTTCATCGTCCGCTCCCCTTCGGGCGTCACCAGGATGACGCTGGTGCCGGTGATGCCGTCGGCATGCACGACGCGGTTCTCGACCCCGGCCTTCTCCAGCTCCTGGCCGAAGAGCGCGCCGTTCATGTCCGGGCCGGTCGCCGAGCTGTAGCTGCATC
>JAHEKO010000010.1:5196-20257 GCA_024638355.1 Acidobacteriota bacterium | reverse complement strand
GAGGGCTACGTCGCTGGCGGCCGCGGTTGCGAACCACCCGAGAGCGGCCAGAGCGAGGACCCCGACGACCCGGGGCGACGCGCCCCTAGTCGACGCTCTCTTCGAGGATTCTCCAGCCACCATCTTCCCAGGTAAGGGTGAGCGTCTTGGTCACTCGATCCTGGAACGTGTTCGACTCGTACGACTGCAAGAAGCGGATCCGGGCGGTCGTGTCGTCGACCTGCGGCTCGTCGAGATAGGCCAGCGTGACGCGAATGAACTCGGGCGCCGTGAGACGGACGCGTCGCTGCTGCCTCCAGTCCTCGAGCGACTTTCCGTCGGAGGGCTGAAAGCGGGTCGAATAGGCGCTCAGGTAGTCGTCGGGGCGCTGCTCCTCCCACGCCGACCGCCAGCTCTCGACGAAGGGTGCCACGCTCTCTGCGGTCGGTTGGGCCGGCGCGGGCTCGGCCGGCGTCACGGCTTCCGGCTCCGGCGCCGGCTCGGCCGCCGGCGGCTCGATGACGGCTGGCGCCGGCTCGTCTTGCGGCATGACGCCCGCCGGCGCCACCGCCTCCGGCTGGGCGGCCGCGATCTGCGCCTCGGCAGTCGGCTCGTCGCCGTCGTTCGAACGGACGCCGACGAACTGACCCAGGTTGCCGAGCAGCACCAGCTCGACCACCTCCGGGCTCTCGGTCGGCTCCGAGTCGAGGGCTCGGCTGTAGGCCTCGCTCGCCAGCTGACTGTAGATCTTGGTCAGGTTTTCGTACGCCGTGCGATAGCTGGCGTGCGTCTGCAGCGAGCTCCGCAGGGTCGTCACGGCGGCCTCGTAGTCGCCGGCCGCGGCCTGAATCACCGCCAGGTTGTTGTACGGCTCGGGCAGCTCGGGCTGCAGCTCGATGAGTCGCTCGAAGATCTCGCTGGCCTCCTGCGCACGCCGCACCTCGACCAGCAGAACGCCCTTCAGAAAGAGGGCCTCGGGCAGCTCCGGCTCCGCGGCCAGGCGCTGCTCCACCAGGTCGAGCGCCGCCGCCGGGTCTCCCTTCGCCGCCAGGTTGCGCGCAGCTTCGAGGCTGGCGGTCGCGGCGGCCGCGCCGCCGAGCAGAAGGAGCAGGCCGAGGGCCAGGGCGGTCGCGCGCCGACCGGGCAGGTCGAAAAGTCGAGCTGTCATAGGTCTCATCCTCGGGTTCCAGGTGATTTCGAGCGAATGACTCCCAAGAACGGGGCGAAAACGTCGCGCCCCGCGCGGATCTTGGCGATAATAACACGGCAAGCGGACGCGAAACTCGAATCGTGGCCGCAGTTTAGCTCCATCGGGCGATGCTCGGGAACCTTTCGCGGCGGCGGGCATTCGTACTACTGAGGACACCTGTTGACGGCTACCGACCAGCCCGATGACGCCAGCCTGCTCTCCCGTGCGAGCGCGGGCGACGCGGCGGCGTTCGGTCAGCTGGTGGACCGTCACAAGGACGCCCTGGTCGGCTATCTGACTCGTTTGGTGGGCTGCCCGGAGGGCGCCGAGGACCTCGCCCAGGAGTCGTTCTTGCGGCTCTACGAGCACCGCGATCGCTACGTCGAGCAGGGACGGCTGGGAGGCTACCTCTACACCATCGCCACCAACCTGGTGCGAAGCCGAGAGCGGCAGAAGAAGCGACGGCGGTTCCTCCGGTCGGTCTTCCTATCGTCCAACGGCCACGGCCACGACGCCCCGCAGCAGGCGAGCCTGCTGGTGGGCGAGCTGCAGACCGCCCTCGGACAAGCGGTCGCCTCGTTGCCCGTTCACTACCGGGTACCCCTGGTCTTGCACGAGATCGAGGGCTGGAGCTACAAGGAGATCAGCGCCTTCAGCCGCTGCCGCGAGGGCACCGTCAAATCGCGAATCCATCGGGGCCGCCAGATGCTCAAGGAGAAGCTCGGCCCCTACTGGCGTGGAGACTCAGCAGCATGAAGCCACAAGACGGTCCCGACCGGATCTCCGCCGCCCTGCGGCGGCTCGCACCCCCCCGGGCGTCCGCGGGGTTCACCGACGGCGTGCTGGCTCGTCTCGCCGCGCGCGACGCCCGGCGCCGGCAGCGGCGAGCCACGCGCATCGCTCTCGTGGCCGGCGCCGCCCTCGTCGCGGCGGTCGCCGCGACGCTCTTCGTGGGGCGGCCCGAGGCCCCCGCCGCGAGCACCAGCGCCTCCGCGATCCGGACGGAGGAGATGCGCGAGGAGTACCGCAGGCTGCAGGCGGAGCTCGAGCGCCTCCGGCGAGTCTCCGAGCGAGACGCCGTCCTCTATCTCGGAGGCAGCGGGGACTACGACCTGGTACTCGACTTGAGTCCGCTCCTGGACCAGCGCGTCGACTCTCCCGTGGTGCCCGCCATGCAGGACCTGCGCGTACGCCCCGCCCAGGCTCGGACGGCGGAAAGGAGAGAGCCATGAGGCTCGCATGCCGGGCGGCGACCGTGAGCGCCGCCATCGCGCTCTCGGCGAGCGCGGTCGCGGCCCAGGAGCGGCAGGCGGTCGAGAAGAGCCCGATCGTCGTGCGCGTGCAGCAGGCGCCGTCGGGCCAGGGCTACAGCTATGTGTATGTGAATCGCGACGACGGCGAGCCGATCCTGCTCGATTCGGTGCTCGCCGATCGCGGCTACCTCGGCGTCGGCCTGCTCGACCTGACCCCGGAGCTGCGCCGACACTTCGGCGCGCCGGCCGGCGCCGGCGTAATGATCTCGAAAGTCGAGCCCGACAGCCCCGCCTCGAGGGCGGGACTCGAAACCGGCGACATCCTGATCGCGATCGACGGCCGCGAAATCGACTCGCAGAGGCGGGCCCAGCAGCGGATATCCGCGGGCGAGAACGGTCAAACCGCCGAGCTCACCATTCGCCGTGGTGGCGCGGAGAGGCGCCTCACGGCGACGCTGGAGACGCGCCGCCGCAAGCAGCTCGACCTGGGCGGCCTGCTCGCGGTGCCGCACGGCGACACCGAGCGGCGGCGACTCGAGGTGCGGCGCGAGCTCCCGCCGCTGGTCGAGCTCGACCCGGAGAGCATGAGTCGCGCCCTCAGCGCCATGCGGGAGCACTTCGAAAGCCACGAATGGCGCGAGCAGCTCGAGCGCTTTCGGGGCGAGGGCCCGGGCCTCGAGGCGCGCATCCGCGAGCTCGAAGAGCGGCTTCGAGAGCTCGAGCGGCAGCTCGAAGCGGTCGACGACTAGCTCGGAGCGCTCCGGGCCCCTGCCCCGACGGACGGAGCGCGGCGCCACCCGTTGGCGGCGCCCACTTCCCCTCGCCGCGCGGTTAGAATCGCGGACGTCGCTGTTTGACGGGAGAGAAACGGGAGGAGGAGACGCATGAGCTACCTGACAGACGAAAAACTCGTGATCTTGGGCTCGGCCGGCGCCATCGGCTCGAACATGGTCCAGACCGCGCTGACCCTCGGCATGACTTCCGACGTGACCATGCTCGACCCCTACGACAAGGGCAACGAGGGAGCCGCCGAAGAGATCTACCACTGCTCGTTCCCCGGCGCCAACGTCACCTGGACGTCCGACCCGGAGGAGGCGCTGACCGGCGCCTCGTTCATCATCTCCTCGGGCGGCGCGCCGCGGAAGGAGGGCATGACGCGTGAGGACCTGCTCAAGGGCAACGCGGAGATCGCCGCCCAGCTCGGCAAGGACATCCGGAGCTACTGCCCCGACGCGCGCTTCGTCGTCGTCATCTTCAATCCGGCGGACGTGACCGGCCTCGTGACCCTGGTCCACTCGGGGCTCCAGCCGTCGAAGGTCGCGACTCTCGCCGCTCTCGACAGCACGCGACTGCAAACCCGTCTCGCGCAACACTTCGGCGTGCCGCAGTCGAACGTGACCGGCTGCCGAACCTACGGCGGCCACGGCGAGATGATGGCCGTCTTCGCCAGCACCGCCAGCGTGGGCGGCCAGAAGCTGACCGACCTGATCGGCACCGAGCAGCTCACCGAGGAAGACTGGGAGGCGATCAAGACTCACACCCGCCAGGGCGGCAAGCGGATCATCCAGCTTCGCGGCCGGAGCTCGTTCCAGAGTCCGTCGCACCACGCGCTGCTGATGACCAAGGCGGTGATCGACGGCCGCGGCTATCCCTGGCCTTGCGGCTGCTACGTCGACTCCGAGGAAGCCGGCTTCCGCCAGATCCTGATGGCGATGGAGACCCACATCGACGCCGACGGCGTGCACTGGACCCTGCCCTCGGGCACCGAGGCCGAGATGGCCGACCTGCGCGCGTCCTACGAGCACCTGACCCGCATGCGCGACGAGGTGATCGAGATGGGCATCGTTCCGCCGCTCGACGAGTGGAGCTCGGTCAACCCGACCCTCTAGACCACTCGCTGCCCATGCGACTCTTCGCCTTCCAGGGAACGCGCTACGACGTCGAGCGCGCCGGGACGCTCGCGGCCCCGCCCTTCGACCAGATCGACGCGCGCCGGCAGGCCGAGCTGCACGCCGCCGACCCGTGCCACTTCGCCCACCTCACCCGGCCGCGCTCGGCGGAGGAGTCACGACGGCTGCACCGCGCCTGGACGGCCGACGGCACCGTCGCCCGCGAGCCGCGGCCCTGCCTCTACGCCTACCGCATCGACCTCGCCGACGGCCAGCGCCGGCTCGGGCTGTGCGGCCTGATCGGCATCGAGGATCCCGCCGCCGAAATCATCCGCCCGCACGAGAGCACGGTCGAAAAGACCATCGACGAGCGGCTCGGGCTGCTCGAAACGACCCGGACCGACTACGAGCCGATTCTCGTGCTCTGCGAACGCAGCGCCGAGTTCGAAGCCCTCCTCGAGCGGACCACCGCCGGCCCGGCGCTGGTCACCCATACCGACGAGTTCGGCCACGACCATCACCTCTTCCGCATTGCCGACGCCGAGACCTGCGAGCGCTTTCGCCAGCTCCTCTCCACCAGCCCTGGTTGGATCGCCGACGGCCATCACCGCTATCGCGTGGCCAGCGAGTTCGCCCGCCGGCACCGGCCGGCGGCGGGCACGGCCGCGGCGGCCAAGCTGGCGGTGATCACCAGCCTCGCGTCTCCGGGGCTCAAGATCGATCCGATCCATCGGGCGCTCACCGTGCCGATCGAGCTCGCGGCCGCGCGCGCCGCGACCCTCGACGCCTCGCCGTGGCAAGGCTCGAGCGGCGCCGAGCTGGCCGCGGCGGTGGCCGCGGCACCCCAACCCGCCATCGGCATCCGCCCGCACGACGGGCCGGCCGAGATCTGGCGGCTCGACCCGGCGACCGCGCCGGCCGACTGGCCCGAATCAGCGACCCGGCTCGCCGCGGCCGTCGTCCACACCGCGCTCTTCGAGCGCTTCGGCCTCGAGCCGGGCGCGTCGCACGACGGCACGACCGTGTACCGCTCCGATCCCGATCAGCTCTTCGCCGAAGTCGAGAGCGGTGACGCCCGGGTCGGAATCTGGCTGCCGCCGACCTCGCCGGAGCTCTTCGCCGGCGCGGTGGCCGCCGGCGACCGGCTGCCGCCCAAGTGGACGCGCTTCGCCCCCAAGCTGGTGTCGGGCCTCGTCTGGTGCCCGCACGACGCCGAAATCGCTTGATGCCGACCTACCTGCGCCCCGACAGCAAGCCGGTCGTCCAGTTCGATCCGCGCCTCGAGATCTCGCCGTTCGTCCTCTTCCGGCGCCTCAAGGAGGAGCGGGGCCCGAGGCTGATCGACGTCCGCGCCGAGCCGTCCGAGCGAAAGCTGCGCGGCGCCGAGCCCCTGCCCGGCCCCGACTGGCGTCCGAGCGACGACGAGGAGATCCTGCTGGTCGACGAAGACGGCAGCGAAGCCCTGGCCTGGGTCGAGAAGCTCCAGGCGGAAGGCTTCGAGCGCGTGAAGATGCTGTTCGGCGGGCTCGAGCTCTACGAGTTCTCGCTCAGCCCGGACGTCGTGGGCGACGACACCTTTCTCGAGCGCGACTAGCCTGCCCCTCTCGCGGGCGCGGGGGCCGTCGGTTAGGCTCCAGATCACACGCCGCGCGGGCGCCCGGCGAGAGGAAGGAGAAGCTGGATGAAGATGCTCAGTAGAAACCGCGTGTCCGATTTCGAGACGTGGCGCGTGATCTTCGCGAGTCACGCCGAGGACCACCGTGCGGCGGGGCTGCACCTCGAGGGGCTGTGGCGGGGCGCGGACGACCCCAACGAGGTCTTCTTCCTCTTCCGGGTGGACGATCGCGCGCAAGCCGACGAGTTCCTGCGCGCCCCCGCATCCGCGCGAGCGGGAGAGGCCGCGGGAGTGCTCGACGGCGACTACTGGTACCTCGAGGAGAGTCGAGGCTACTGACCTTGCGGGGCCGCGCTCGGAGTCTCGCGCTGGCGGCGACGCTGGCGGCAACGCCCGCGACCGCGGCGGACATCCGCGTCGCGGCGGCCACCAACGTCAAGGGGGCGATCGCCGCGGTGGCCGAGCGCTTCGAGGAGGCCAGCGGGCATCGCGTGACGCTGATCTTCGGGTCGACCGGCAAGCACTACGCTCAAATCGTCAACGGCGCGCCCTTCGACGCCTTCTTCGCCGCCGACGACCGCCGGCCGCGGCGCCTGGAAGCCGAGGGCGTCGCCGTCGCCGGCAGCCGATTCACCTACGCCGTCGGGCGGTTGGCCCTGTGGAGCCCCGGCGACGGCTACGTCGACCCCGAGGGCCGGGTGCTCGGCAGCGGCGGCTTCCGCCGCCTGGCGATCGCCAACCCGAGACTGGCGCCCTATGGCGAGGCGGCGCGGCAGACGCTCGTCGCGCTCGGCCTCTGGGAAGGGCTCGAGGGGCGTCTGGTGCGCGGCGAGAACGTCGGCCAGGCCTTTCAGTTCGTCGACAGCGGCAACGCCGAGCTCGGCTTCGTCGCCTGGTCCCAGCTCCGTGAGGGCGGCGAGCCGATCCGCGGCTCCTACTGGCGGGTGCCGCCGGAGCTCCACTCCCCGATCGAGCAGCAGGCGGTTCTGCTCGAAGAGTCGCGGGCGGCGCGCGACCTCCTGGCCTTCGTCCGTGGGCCGGAGGCGAGTCGAATCCTCGCCGACTTCGGCTACGAGATCCCGTGATGCTCACCCGGGCCGATCTCGTGGCGCTGGCGATCACGCTCGAGCTGGCGGCGGTCAGCACCCTGATCCTGCTTCTCCTCGGCACGCCGCTCGCCTGGTGGCTCGGGCGCTCGCGCGGGCGCTTCAAGTTCGTGCTCGAGGCGGTCGTCGCCCTGCCGCTGGTGCTGCCGCCGACCGTCCTCGGCTTCTACCTCCTCATCGCCCTCGGCCCGCGCGGCCCGGTCGGCGGCCTGATGCAAGCGCTCGGCGGCCGGCCGCTCGCCTTCACCTTCACGGGCCTGGTCATCGGCTCGGTGCTCTATTCGCTGCCGTTCGTGGTTCAGCCGCTCCAGAACGCCTTCGCCGCCGTCGGCCGCCGGCCGCTGGAGGTGGCCGCGACCCTGCGGGCGTCTCCCCTCGACCGCTTCTTCACCGTCGCCGTGCCGCTCGCGCGGTCTGGCTTCCTGACCGCGGCCGTGCTGGGGTTCGCCCACACCATCGGCGAATTCGGCGTCGTGCTGATGATCGGCGGCAACATCCCGGGCGAGACCCAGGTGCTGTCGATCGCCATCTACGACCACGTCGAGAGCCTCGAGTACGCGCGCGCCCACTGGCTCGCCGGCGGGCTGCTCGTCCTGTCGTTCGTTCTCCTCGCCGCTATCTACGCGTTCAACCGGCGCTTCCGGTGGGTGCAGCCATGAGCCTCGAGGCGCGCTTCCGCGTCGACCGCGGCGAGTTCGTGCTCGACGTCGAGCTGAGCGCTCCCGGCCGCGGCGTGACCGGTGTGTTCGGCCCCTCCGGCTGCGGCAAGACGACGCTCCTGCGGGCGATCGCCGGGCTCGACAGGCATCCTACCGGCTTTCTCAGGATCGGCGCGACCACCTGGCAGGACGGCGATCGCTTCGTCCCCACCCACCGGCGCGCCGTCGGCTACGTCTTCCAGGAGACGAGCCTCTTCCCCCACCTCACCGCGCGCGGCAACGTCGAGTACGGCCGCAAGCGGGTGCCGCCGGCCGAGCGGCGGGTAGCGCTCGACCGCGCCATCGACCTTCTCGGCATCGCCACGCTCCTCGATCGCAAACCCGCCAGCCTGTCGGGCGGCGAGCGGCAGCGCGTGGCGCTGGCCCGGGCGCTCGCCACGAGCCCACGGCTGCTCCTGATGGACGAGCCTCTGGCGGCCCTCGACCGCGAGCGCAAGGGCGAGATCCTCCCCTACTTCGAATCGCTCCACGCCGAGCTCGACATACCGGTCATCTACGTCAGCCACTCGGCCGACGAGGTGGCGCGGCTCGCCGATCACCTCGTGCTTCTCGAGGCGGGCGGCGTCCGCGCGGCCGGCCCGATCGGCGACCTCCTCACCCGGCTCGACCTGCCGCTCGCCCACGGCAGCGACGCCGAGTCGTTGATCGAGGCCACCGTCTCCGAGCACGACGACGAGTACCACCTGACCTATCTCGAGACCGCCGGCGGCCGCTTCACGTTGACCCGCAACCAGCTGCCGATCGGCACCAAGGTGCGTCTGCGCATCGCCGCCCGAGACGTCAGCCTGACGCTCGAGCCGCAGACCGGAACGAGCATCCTGAACATCTTTCCGGCGCGGGTCGACCAGCTCCTTCCGGAAGGCGACGCGCTGGTCATGGCGCGGCTGCTCGTCGGCGGTGCGCCGATGCTGGCGCGAGTCACGCGCAAGTCGGCGGCGGCGCTCGACCTCGCGTCCGGCAAGCGCGTCTTTGCCCAGGTCAAGAGCGTCGCGCTGCTGTCGTAGGCTCGCGCAGCCGAGCCGGGCCTCGCCGTCGCAAGATCCACCGATTCGTCGCAACCAACGGCCCCCGACGACCTACAATGTCGTTGGAAGAAGGAGACTCGAGATGGACTTCAAGGCCGACCTGCGAGACGTGCGCTTTCAGCTGTTCGACTGCCTGCCGATGGACGAGTTGCTGGCGTCCGGCGGCTTCGGCGATTGGGACCGGGAGAGCCTGGGAATGGCGCTCGACGAGGCCTACAAGGTGGCTCGCGAGAGCCTCGGCCCGGGCAACGAGGAGGGCGACCGGACCGGGGCACGGCTCGACGAGGGGCGGGTGACGCTGCCGGCCTCCTTCCACGACGCCTACCGCACGGTGGCCGAGAACGGCTGGATCGGTTGCACGAACTCGCCGCAGTACTCCGGCCTCGGCATGCCGCACGCGGTCGGAACGGCCGCTGCCGACCTCTTCGCCGGCGCCAACCTTTCGCTCACCCTGGTCTTTCTTCTCACCCGCGGCGTCGGCGAGCTGATCGAGCGGCACGGCACCGACGAGATGCGAGAGCTCTTCTGCGAGCGCCTCTACACCGGTCGCTGGGCCGGCACGATGTGCCTCACCGAGCCTCACGCCGGCTCCGACGTGGGCGCCTCGACCGCCCGCGCCGAGCCGCTCGACGACGGCCGCTACCGCGTCTCGGGCGAGAAGATCTACATCACGTTCGGCGAGCACGATCTGGCCGAGAACATCGTGCACGCGGTGCTCGCGCGGCTGCCCGACGCGCCGGCCGGAACGCGCGGCTTGTCGCTGTTCGTGATTCCGAAGACCCGTGTCGAGGCCGACGGCGCGCTCGGCGCGAGCAACGACGTCCACTGCGCCTCGATCGAGCACAAGCTGGGCATCCACGGCTCGCCTACCTGCTCGATCCTCTTCGGTGCCGAGGGCGGTTGCGAAGGGTATCTGCTCGGCGAGCCCCACCAGGGCATCCGGGTGATGTTCGAGCTGATGAACGCCGCGCGTATCGAGGTCGGCATCCAGTCGGCGAGCGTCGCGGCGGCCGCGCACCAGGCGGCGCTAGCCTACGCCCGCGAGCGAATCCAGGGCCGTCACTGGGCGGCCGCCCGTGACGCCGCTCCGGTGGCGATCGTCGAGCACCCCGACGTGCGGCGGATGCTCTTCACCTCCGACGCGTTCGTCCAGGCGATGCGGGCGCTCCTGCTCAAGACCGCCTACCACCTCGATCGCAGCCATGTCGACGAAGGCGATGCGGCCCAGCGCCACGCCGCCTACGTCGACGTGCTGACCCCGATCTGCAAGGCCTGGTGCTCCGACTGGGCCTTCCGGGTGACCGAATGGTGCCTGCAGGTCTACGGCGGCTACGGCTACACCAAGGACTATCCGGCGGAGCAATACCTGCGCGACGTCAAGATCTGCTCGATCTACGAGGGCACCAACGGCATCCAGGCGCTCGACCTGGTCGGGCGCAAGCTCAGACGCCAGGGCGACGCCGTTGGCGAGCTGCTGGCCGCAGCCGCCCGCAGCGCCCGCGAGCTGGGCGACGACCCTACGCTCGGCGCCTCGGCGAAGCTCCTCGGCGGCTCCGTCGCCGTGCTCGGCAGGGTTCTCGAAGAGACCCCCGGCAGCGACGACGGACCGCTCCGGCTGATGCTCAACGCGGTGCCGATCCTCGACATGTTCGGCCACGTTCTCGGAGCCCATCTATTGCTCGAGCAGGGGCGCATCGCTCGCGATCGGCTGCGCGAAATCCTCGTCTCGAAGGGCGTCGAGGAAGGCGACGCGGAGGCCGCCGCGGCCCTCGTGGCAAGAGACGCCGACGCCGCCTTCCTGCACAACAAGACGCTGGCGGCCATCCACTTTGCCCACCGGGCGCTGCCGCTCGTCGAGGCGGCGGCGGTGGCGATCGAGGCGGGCGAGACCGCGCCGATCGACGCGGCGCTCTGACCGTCGGACCGGCTAACCGATCGCCGAAGGGCCTCGCAGCAGTCGCGCCGGGAGCAGGAGAACAGCCTTCAACAGCTGGAAGACCGAGTCGACGGCGATGCCGAGCAGCCGAAACGGCAGCAGCAGAAGCCAGACCACCGGATAGAGCAGGAGCGCGAGCAGTGCGAGCGGCCAGCAGACGACGAAGAGCAGCAGCCAGAGCAGGAAAGTGAGCATCGACGGTTCGGACCTCCTCGACCCGGACTACGGAGGACGGACCGCGTGGGTTTCGGAGGCCGGCGCGGCGGCGGGAATCAGCTCGTGCCCGTCGAGGAACTCGAGCAGAGCGTCCGCCAGGAGCGAGTGGCCGAGCGTGTTGGGGTGGCGGTCGCGGCTCGACAGCTGGAAGGTCTCCTCCCAGGCGCTCTCGTCCTTGCCGATCGAGCGCAGGTAGTCGAGGAAACGCCCGGTCGGATCGAGCAGGTGGAAGTCGCCGTCGGACACCGCCTCGCGAACCAGCTCGACCGCCGCCGGATCCGCCTCTCGCAGCAGCAGAACCACGACCGCGATCCCCTCTTCACGCGCCAGGACGGCGAGCCGCTCCATGGCCTGCCGAAAGGGGTCGCGCCCCACCATGTACTGATGGTGCTCCCTCGCCTCGACGGCCAGATGGGCCCTGGGCCCGGCCAGGTCCGAGGGCAGGAGCGGCCGCGGCTCGGACGTCTCCGCGGGCTCGCGGCCGAACGCACGCTCGACGAGCTCGACGAGCTGCCATCGGCTCTCCTCGTCCGGCGCCGCGGGCGGCTGCATGAAGCGGGGCACACCGAAGTCGTTGCCGTAGAAGTGGAGAATCACGAGGTCGGGCTCGAAGGCCAGGCCCTTGGCGGCAAGGCTCTCCACCTCCATCCAGGTGTTGTAGCCGGGGACCGCCAGATTGAGAACCTCGAAGGCGCGGCCGCCGGCCGCCCGGCCCGCGAGCCGCCGCTGGAGCCGCGCCAGGTAGATCTCCTCCTGATGGACGCCCCAACCGAACATCATCGAGTCGCCTATACCGACGATGCGAAAGGTGCCGGGAGGCTTGCGCAGCTCGACCTCGGGGCCCCGGAAGCCCCAGGAGTTGGTTCGAAACCTCCCACCGACGAAGACGCCGTCGAGCCTCGGCTTGAGCTCGTAGACGACGTCGGGGAACGGACTCGGCTGCACCAACCCCTTGAGGCTGACCTTGCGACCGCTCGACCGTGGCTCGGGCGCCGCTCGTCGCGACGCCTCGAGCCGGCTCCGCAGGTCGCCGACCGACGCCCGGGGCGACCGCGCGTCGAGGCGCAAGCCGATCTCCGCCACGGCCAGGCTCATCGCGACCGCGCCGGTCACGAGAAGGAATCGGGAGAGGACGGCTTTGGCGCGCATGATCCACCGGACCGGGGCCGGCCAAGTCTACGCCGTGCTGATGCTCTCGACCTTCTTCTTGCCACCCTCGGTGTACTCGAGCGTGCAGATCCGCTCGGCGTGCGGCAGGAGCTCCGAGCGACCCTTGAGAAGATCGAGTAGCAGGACGCCCAGGCCCTCGACGTGGTGCGACTGCGCGAAGAGCCGGCGGATTCCGGAGTACGCCGACCGCACCAGCTGGTACGAGCGGCCCTCGTCGATCGCACCCTTGAGGGCGGCCATGCCGACCGAGAAACCGTCCCAATCCTGTCTCGTCTCGCCGTTGAGCTCAGCCAGGCCGGCGATCGTGTAGGCCCGGAAGTTGCTCCAGAATCGACCTTCGAACCTCGCCAGAATGGGCTGGTCGCTGCTCTTCAAGTGGGCTCTCGCCTTGGCCGCCAGCAACTTGGGGCTGAGCGACCGGTCCTCGAAGTAGTCCAGCCAGAGTCCGCCGTAGAGCTGCTTCCGCAGGCCGGGCGAGATGCTGGAGGGCCTGAAGTTGGGCTGCCAGGGCATCGCCGCGGCCAGACCCTCGGCGAAGCCGCGGGTGGGCTTGCCCGCCAGAGCCGGCAGGATCCCGCGGAAGGCCGTGTCGTCGAGCTTGAGCTGGTACCTGAACGTCGCCCCCTTGCCGACGATCAGGCTCTTCAGGCGCTCCGCCTCGGCCGGCGCCGCACCGACGGCGATCGCGTCCCACACGATCGCCAGATCGAGGAGCTTGTCCAGCTCCGACGCCTTGACCCGCTTCTCGGTCAGGCTCATCTCCAGGAAGAGCGAGTAGTCGAACTCCGGCGCCAGCGGTTTCTGCGTCGACGAGAAGTCGCGCATCGAGGCGTTGAAGTCGACGTTCCACTCGGCCTTGTCCTCGCCGACGGTACCGCTGTAGCCGCGCGATCCGAGAAAGCTGATCTGGCGCCGTCCGTCCACCGTCGTCCGCGTCACCTCGGTGAGCTCCTTGAAGTCCCTACCGGAGATCTTGAGCCACTTGCCACCGCTCAGCGAGAAGCCCCACGAGCGGCGGATCTTCTTGGTCTTTTCGTGCAGATACTTCTCGAGCTTCACCCCTGAGCCCGGTGTGAGGCCCGCGTCGAGCACGCCCTGGAGCCGCCCGCGGATGAGCTTGCGGTGGTGGGCGTCGAGCGCCACTTCGTCGAGCGTCGCTTGCAGCAGCACCGATTCGGCGACGATCCGGCTGTAGTCGTAGGAAAACCCGAGCTCGACTCGGCTGTTCGCCGCCTGAGCGACGATCTGCGCGGCGCGTGCCTGGAGCTTCGCGAGCCTCCCGCGTAGAGCGGCGAGCCCGTCGGCCGGGTCCTCGATTCCCAGCCGGTCGAGCAGCCGGGCGACGATCTCCTTCTCGCGGCCGGTCAGGCTGGCGGCCTTCTTCGCCACGATGACCTCGACCTCTTTCAAGGGTTCGCCCAGGAGCCCGGCCATCACGCTGCCGAGTACCTGCTGCACCGCCTGCTTGTTGGCGAACTCCGCGCCGATCTTCGCCGCGATGCCGGCCGAAAGGCTCTTCTTGTCGCTCTTCTTGATCGCGACCCGGATCTTCCCGGCCGACGGGCGCGAGAAGACGACCAGGAACTCGTCCTCGAGCGAAACGTCGAAGCTCGCGGTCACGCCGGCGTCGATCTTGATGGCGAAGACCTCGCGGGCGTCGAGCAGCGCGCCGAGGGCGCTCATGCTGCTCGAGAAGACGTCGGCCCACTTGAGCTCGACGCCCGCCGTGAGCTTGCCCCGCGCCTTGAGCGTGACGGCCTCGCCCTTGTCGAGCGCCTTGATGTGCTTCTTGGAGAAGACGATCCGTGGCGAGGTCAGATCCTCCTGGATCGCCGAGAGGACCGTGTCGGTCGCCTCGTGGATGCGATAGGTCGCGACCAGGACCTCGCCCTCGGCACCGAAAGAGAAGCCGAAGTCGGTCGAGCTCATGCCACCGGCCGCCTTGGCGCCGGCCTGCGCCTGGTACTTCAACCAGGCGCTCCCCGGCCTGATCTCGATCTGCGGGCCGAGCTTCTCGTCACTCTGCGCCGCCGCCGGACCGATCACCCCGAGCGGATCCGCATCGTCCACCGAGTTGAAGGCGAAGATGCCCGCGGCGCCGTTCAGGGTGAAGGTCACCCCTTCGACCGCCAGCGGCAGCTCCTTCGCCAGCGAGCCTTCGACGATCTCGACCGGCAGGCTCAAGTCGCCCAGCTGCTTCGTCGCCTTGGATCCCACCTTCTGCGCAAGATCCTTGATCTCGAGTCCCTTCTTCGTCACTGCGGTCTCCTTTTCATTGCCGGAAGGACCTCTCGGCCCCGCACCGGGATGGGCGGTTTCGTCGAGGCTCTCTGAGAAGCCACCGATGCGACGTCGACCGGAAGTCGGTCCAGGATGTCGTTCTGAAACGGCCGGGACCAGCGTATCGCGTTCCCGCCGACGAGGGCACCGTTCGCGCTCCCCCCTCGGCGCCGTGGTCCGCATGGTCGGCCCGGGAGCGCCCGACTCGAGCGCTGCCCGTATACTCGGACGAACCAAGGAGCGCCATATGCCCCAACTAGGTCTGTTCCTGCTCTTGCTCCCGCTTACCGTGCTGGATAGCGTGCCGCCGGCAACGCAGACGGTGGCCGAGGCGTGCGCCGAGGCCAGGAGGATCGCGGCCCAGGGCCCTTGCCTTCGCCCCGAGGATTGCGGCGCCTACCGGAGCTGGGAGCGGCTCTTCGGCATGCCACGGACGGAGCCGCTCAACCCGGAGCTCGCCGTGCGCCACGCCTCGGGCCGCGCCGTGACGCGCTCGTTCCTGTGTCCGGCAGTCGACGATTCGCGGTCGCCGCGCTGAGGCGAAGCTAGGCGAAGGGGTTGTTGCGGCAGCCGGCGGGCGCTAGCCGGGGTCGGCCACGGCCTTGCCACGCGTCACCTGGCCGCCTTCGCCCACCGTCCAGAGCTCGCCCGAGTAGATCAGATCCTCGAGCTTGCCCGAGCCTT
>JAHEKO010000010.1:0-5096 GCA_024638355.1 Acidobacteriota bacterium | reverse complement strand
GCGGCAGCCGGCGGGCGCTAGCCGGGGTCGGCCACGGCCTTGCCACGCGTCACCTGGCCGCCTTCGCCCACCGTCCAGAGCTCGCCCGAGTAGATCAGATCCTCGAGCTTGCCCGAGCCTTTGGACTCGATCTCCTCCTCGAGCTGGTGGACGAGTCCATAATCGTAGGACGGCAGCGCGACGTTGCGCATGACGCCGATCGGCGTCGGAAAATCGGGCGGTCCGAGCTGGGCCATCATGAAGGCCAGCGCCGGATTGGGGTCGGTCTCGTCCCAGACCAGGCAGTCTTCGGGACCGTGACCGTCGGCGAAGTGGATGACCTCGAGCGCGGTGCCCTTCAGGCGAATGCCTTTGTCCTTTTCCTTGCCGAAGACCAGCGGCTCGCCGTGGAGGACCTCGACGGTCTGGTCGGCGCGCACCTGCTTGGCGCTCATGTACTCGAACGCCTTGTCGTTGAAGATGTTGCAGTTCTGGTAGATCTCGACGAAGGCCGAGCCCGTGTGCGCGTGGGCGCGCGTCAAGAGATCGCGCAGGTGCGGTTGCATGATGTCGACGCCGCGGGCGACGAAGGTGGCGCCGGCGCCGAGCGCCAGCGACAGCGGGTTGAAGGGATAGTCGACGGAGCCGACCGGGGTCGACTTGGTGACCTTGCCGAGCTCGCTGGTCGGCGAGTACTGCCCCTTGGTCAGGCCGTAGATCCGGTTGTTGAACATCAGGATCTTGACGTCCATGTTGCGGCGCAGCGTGTGGATCAAGTGGTTGCCGCCGATCGACATGGCGTCGCCGTCGCCGGTGGCGATCCACACCTCGAGGTCGGGGCGAGTCGCCTTTAGGCCGGAGGCGATTGCCGGCGCCCGGCCGTGGATTCCGTGAAAGCCGTAGGTGTCCATGTAGTACGGGAAGCGGCTCGAGCAGCCGATCCCGGAAACGACGACGAACTTCTCCTTGGGGATGCCGAGCTGCGGGAAGATGGTCTGGACGCACGACAGGATGGCGTAGTCGCCGCAGCCCGGGCACCAGCGGACCTCCTGGTCCGACTGGAAGTCCTTCTTGGTCAGTACAGGCAGCTCAGTGGACATTCTCGGCCCCCAGAATCTCGTGGATCTTGGCTTGAATCTCGCTGCGGAAGAACGGCTTGCCCTGGACCTTGGTCATCGAGACGACCTCCCGGAGGTAGCGCGCCCTGATCAGGAGCGCCAGCTGACCCATGTTCATCTCCGGAATCAGGACGTGCTCGAAGCGCGACAGGACGTCGCCCAGGTCGCTGGGAAAGGGGTTGATGTAGCGCAGGTGAGCGCAGCTGACCTCGAGCCCTTCGGCGCGAGCCTTCTGAGCGCCGCCGGTGATCGCGCCCTTGGTCGAGCCCCAGCCCAGCACCAGGAGCTTGCCCTCGTCGGGGCCGTCGATGGACATCGGTGGAATCTCGTCGGCGATCCGCGCCACCTTCTCGGCGCGCAGATCGGTCATCAGCTGATGGTTGGCCGGATCGTAGGAGACGTTGCCCGTGACGTTCTCCTTCTCGAGCCCGCCGACCCGGTGCTCGAGCCCGGGCGTGCCGGGGATCGCCCACGGCCGCGCCAGGGTCTTCTCGTCTCGCATGTACGGCTCGAAGCCTTCGGGATCGGTACGGAAGTCGACCCTCAGATCGGGTAGATCCTCGATCTTCGGCAGCCGCCACGGCTCGGAGCCGTTGGCGATGTAACCGTCCGACAGCAGGATGACCGGCACCATGTAGCTAACGGCGAGCCGCGCCGCCTCGATCGCGGTGTCGAAACAGTCGGCCGGCGACGACGCGGCGATCACCGGCAGCGGCGACTCGCCGTTGCGGCCGAACATCGCCTGCAGCAGATCGGACTGCTCGGTCATCGTCGGCAGGCCGGTGGAAGGACCGCCACGCTGGATGTTGCAGATGATCACCGGCAGCTCGGTCATGATCGCCAGGTTGATCGCCTCCGACTTGAGCGCCAGCCCGGGACCGCTGGTCGACGTGACGGCCAGCGCTCCGCCGAACGCGGCGCCGATCGCGGCGGCCATGGCGGCGATCTCGTCCTCGGCCTGGAAGGTCGACACGCCGAAGGTCTTGTAGCCGGCCAACTCGTGGAGGATTTCGCTCGCCGGCGTGATCGGATACGAGCCGAGGAAGAGCGGCAGTCCGCTCCGGCGGCTGGCCGCGACCAGGCCGATCGACAGGGCGCTGTTGCCCATGATGTTGCGGTAGACGCCCGGCGCGAGCTTGGCGGGCTCGACCTCGTAGCGCACCTGGAACTGGTCGGTGATCTCGCAGAAGTTCCAGCCCGCCTTGAGCACCTTGACGTTGGCCTCGGCGATCTCGGGGCGCTTGGCGAACTTCAGCTCGAGCCATTCGACGGTGGTGTCGAGCGGCCGGCTGAAGAGGTAATAGACCATTCCCAGCGCGAACATGTTGCGGCTGCGGTTCTTGGCCTTCGAGTCGAGGTCCATCTCCTCGAGCGCTCGGTGGGTCATGGTCGTGATCTCGGCCTGGGTGACCCGGTAGGCGGCCAGCGAGCCGTCGTCGAGCGGGTTGGTCTCGTAGCCCGCCTTCTTGAGATTGCGGTCGTGAAACTCGTCGGTGTTGACGATGAGCACGCCGTTCTGCTTGAGGTCACCGATCGACTTCTTGAGCGCCGCCGGGTTCATCGCCACCAGGCAGTCGGGAGCGTCGCCAGGCGTGTGGATGTCGTAGTCGGCGATCCGGACCTGAAAGGCCGACACGCCGGCGAGCGTCCCTTGCGGCGCGCGGATCTCGGCCGGAAACTCGGGCAGCGTCGCCAGATCGTTGCCGAGCAGCGCCGACGTGCTGGTGAACTGCGTGCCGGTGAGCTGCATGCCGTCGCCGGAGTCGCCGGCGAAGCGTACGACGACTTCGTCGACCGGCTCCAGCCGGTTCGCGGATGCACTCTTGGCCTTGGTCTCTGGGCTCATTCTGGTTCCATGGTTCGAAGATTAGCGGCCGAGCGGCCGAATCGGGCTTCTGGCGACTCTAGCAAAGGGCCGGGAGGCTGTCATCGAGCGGCGGCGGCTTGCTCCTGACGCCGCCGGGCCTCGCCCACCAGGTCGACTCTGCCGGCCTGGAGCTGCGCCCGCGCCTCGGCTCGCATCGCTTCCTCTTCCGGATAGCGCGGACGGTAGCCGAGCCGTGACGAGTCGTAGGTGAAAGGCTTCTGAAGCTCTTCCTTGGTGACGACCGAAGAGGCCCGGTTGAAGAAGGCCATGTCGTAGTTGTTCGACATGACGATCGCCTCTTCCGGGCAGGCGTCCACGCAGTATCCGCAAAACACGCAGCGCAGCATGTCGATGTCGTACACCACCGGATACTTCTCGACGTTCACGTCGGGGTGCTCGCCGGCCTCGATGTGGATGCACTCGGCCGGACAGGCGGTGGCGCACAGGAAGCAGGCGACGCAGCGCAGCGAGCCGTCGGGTCGGCTGGTCAGGATGTGGTGGCCCCGGAAGCGCGGCGAGTACTGGCGGCGCTCTTCCGGATACTCGATGGTCACCGACTTGCGCCGACCGAACAGGTTGCCGACGAAGTGGCGGAGCGTCACCCACATGCCGCTGAGAAGCGGTAGGTAGAGGCGCTCGGCGAGCGTGTAGCGATAGGGCTCGGGGCTCTTGGGATGAGACATGCGATTTCCGCTCTAGCGCTCCAGCTCACCGGCGATGACGTTCAGACCGCCCAGCGTGGCGATGGCGTCGGAGATGGTGCCGCCTTTCATCAGGCGCGAGAAGCTCGCCATCATCGGAAAGCAGGGCGGCCGGACCTTGATGCGATAGGGCTTGCCGGAGCCGTCGCTGATCACGTAGAAGCCGAGCTCACCGTTGGCGCCCTCGACCATGTCGTACACCTCGCCGGGCGGCACCTGAATGCCGTCCATGATCAGCTTGAAGTGGTAGATCATGGCCTCCATCTGGTTGTAGGCCTCTTCCTTCGGCGGCAGCGCGACATGCGGGTCGTCGATGATGAAGGGGCCTTCCGGCATGCCTCGATCGAGTAGCTGGCGGATGATGTGCAGGGACTGTCGGATCTCCTCCATGCGCACCCGATAGCGGTCGTAGACGTCGCCGCCGCGCAGCACCGGGACCTCGAAGTCGACCTCGTCGTAGAGATCGTAGGGGTGCGCCTTGCGCACGTCGTAGCCGACGCCCGAGGCCCGCAGGCACGGCCCGGTCCAACCGCGGTTCACGGCCTCCTCGCCCGACATCGCGGCCACGCCGACCGAGCGGTCGAGCCAGATGCGATTCTTGGTGACCACCTTGTCGACGTCGTCGATGTTCTCGGGGATGGTCTCGAGCAGGTGCCGGCAGCGCGCCTCGAAATCGGGCGGCAGATCCTGCAACAGCCCGCCGATGCGGCAGGCGGACACCGTCAAGCGGGCTCCGCAGCACGCCTCGAGCAGGCCGTAGATCTCCTCGCGCGGCTGAAAGAAGTACCAGAAGTTGGTCAGCGCGCCGGTGTCGACCAGCGTCGATCCGTTGCAGACGCAGTGATCCATGATGCGCGAGAACTCGGAGAGGATCATCTGCGCCCAGACCGCGCGGGGCGGCGCCTCGATGCCTATCAACTTCTCCACCGCGCGGCAGTAGGCGACGTTGTTGATGAACGACGAGCAGTAGTTGAGCCGGTCGGTGTAGGGGATGACCTGCTGCCAGGTGTGCGTCTCCGACATCTTCTCGAAGCAGCGGTGCAGATAGCCGATCTCGACCTCGCTCGCCACGATCACTTCACCGTCGAGGGTGGCCACGACCCTGAAGGTGCCGTGCATCGCCGGATGCGACGGGCCGATGTTGATGGTCATCCGCTCGAACATGTCGTCGACCGACTCTTCGCCCTCGGGCTGCGGATTGGGCCGGTAGATCTTGTCCTCGGTCAGGATCCAACGTCGGGCCGGGTCGTAGTCCTTGCGCAGCGGGTGGCCCTGGAAGGCCTCGTGAGTCAGCAGCCGCCGGAGGTTGGGATGGCCCTCGAAGCGCAGGCCGAACATGTCCCAGGCCTCGCGCTCGAACCAGTCGGCCGCCTTCCAGACGTCGATCAGCGACGGCAGGACGGGATCGTCCTCGGGAACCGGCACCTTGAG
>JAHEKO010000310.1 GCA_024638355.1 Acidobacteriota bacterium | reverse complement strand
CCCGGCACGATGCCGTTCGACCGGATCCCGTAGCGCCCCCACTCCATCGCCAGGTTGCGCATCAGGTTGTCGACTCCCGCCTTGGCGGCGCCGCAGTGGGCCTGCGCGTAGTGGGGCACCGAGCCCTGGCCGGCCGAGATGAAGAGCAGGCAGCCGCGCGTCTCCTTGAGCTGGTCGAAGGCGGCGCGGGCGGCGTTGAAGGAGCCGAGCAGGTCGATGTCCACGACCGCCTTGAAGCCGTTGGCGGTCATCTCCTTCGCCGGCGCCAGGAAGTTGCCGGCGGCCCCGCAGACCAGCACGTCGAGCGGTCCGAGCTCGTCGCGGGCGGACTCGAGCGCCGCGACGACGGCGTCGTAGTCGCGCACGTCGGCGACCGCGGTGACGACCCGGGCGCCCAACTCCTCGAGCTCGGAGCGAGCGCCATCCAGGCGCGCGGCGGTCCGGCCGCAGATTCCGATGCCGGCCCCCAGCGCGGCGAAGCTGCGCGCGACGCCGAGGTTGATCCCGCTGCCGCCTCCGGTAACGAACACGCTCTTGCCGGCGAACAGATCCCTGGGAAGGAACTCCCCTACTTTCATCGACTCCTCCTCTCGCCCCATCGCGGGGCTCGGGGAGTCTAGCCTGACGCCGGGCAAGCGCGCACCGCGGCGTCGCGCCGGCGCCCATCGAGGTGACCGTCGGCGGCACAGCCGCCGCGAAATGTCAGTCGGGATGACGCAGCGGGTCAGTCTCCGACAGGCACGGCTGGCGGGCGCCAGCGGATCCGGCTGACCGGAAAGCGGTGGGCGAAGTCGGTCTCGGTCACGACGCTGGATTCCGCCTGTCGGTTGCTCGCGATCTGGCGGCTCCGCGGGGGCTCGGCGGCCGCGGGGGCCGGTTTGTCGAGCGACGGTCGTTCCATTCTCGATTCCTCTCTTTCTCTCACCGCGAGATCGCCGCAAGCGGGATGCCAACCGTTCCGCATTCGGTCGGAAACCTCGGCTAGACTACTCGGCCGGGCCCGCGGCGCGTTTCGCCCAAGGAGCAATCACTTGTCTACCGTCGATTTTCCCTCACTCGAACAAGAGATCCTCGCCTTCTGGAAGCGTGAGAACTGCTTCGAGAAGCTGCGCGAGAAGAACCGCGGCAAGCCGACCTGGTCGTTTCTCGACGGCCCGATCACCGCCAACAACCCGATGGGCGTCCACCACGCCTGGGGCCGGACCTACAAGGATCTCTTCCAGCGCTATTTCGCCATGACCGGCCACGAGCTGCGCTATCAGAACGGCTTCGACTGCCAGGGTCTGTGGGTCGAGGTCGAGGTCGAGAAGGAGCTCGGTTTCAAGTCGAAGCGCGACATCGAGTCCTACGGCATAGACCGCTTCGTCGAGAGATGCAAGGAGCGCGTCCTGAAGTTCGCCGACGTCCAGACCGACCAGTCGATCCGTCTCGGCTACTGGATGGACTGGGAGAACTCGTACTACACGCTGTCGGACGAGAACAACTACACCATCTGGGGCTTCCTCAAGAAGTGCCATGAGCGCGGCTTCCTCTACCACGGCGACGACGCCATGCCCTGGTGTCCGCGCTGCGGCACCGGCATCTCACAGCACGAGATCTCGAGCGAGGAGCGGCCGGCGCTCACCCACCTGTCGCCGACGGTGCGGCTACCCATCCGCGGCCGGCCGGGCGAGCACCTGCTGATCTGGACGACCACTCCCTGGACATTGACCTCGAACATCGCCGCCGCCGTGCATCCCGACATGATCTACCTCAAGGTGCGGCAGGGCGATGCCGTCTACTACCTGGTCGAGGAGCGGCTCGAGGCGGTCACCGCGGGGCTCGGCGAAGTCGAGGTGCTCGGCAAGCTCCCCGGCCGCGAGTTGGTCGATCTCGAGTACGACGGACCGTTCGACGACCTCCCCGCGCAGCGCGGAATCCGGCACCGGGTCATCCCCTGGAAGGAGGTGTCGGCGGAGGAAGGCACCGGCATCGTCCACATCGCCCCGGGCTGCGGCAAGGAGGACTACGACCTGGGCCGCGAGTTCGGTCTCGAGGTCATCGGCCCGATCGACGAAGGCGGCATCCTGCGCGCCGATCTGGGCGAGTTCGCCGGCGAGCACGCCTCGGACGTCGCCCCGCAGATCATCGCGGCGCTGGAGAAGAAGGGTCTGCTCTACCGGGCCGAGGACTACACCCACAACTACCCGATCTGCTGGCGCTGCAAGACGCCGCTCCTCTTCCGCCTGGTCGACGAGTGGTACATCCGGATGGACGAGCTGCGCCACGAGATCATCGCGGTCACCGAGCAGACCGACTGGATTCCCGCCGTCGGTCGTCAGCTGGAGATCGAGTGGCTCAACAACATGCACGATTGGATGATCTCCAAGAAGCGCTACTGGGGGCTGGCGCTGCCGATCTACAAGTGCGACTGCGGCCACTTCGACGTCATCGGCAGCCGCACCGAGCTCGAGGAGCGGGCGATCGAGGGCTGGAACGAGTTCGATGGCCACACGCCGCACCGCCCGTGGATCGACGCGGTCAAGATCGCCTGCTCGGCGTGCGGCGAGGCGGTGTCGCGCATTCCCGACGTCGGCAACCCCTGGCTCGACGCCGGCATCGTGCCCTACTCGACCCTGAGCTACAACAGCGACCGCGCCTACTGGGAGCGCTGGTTTCCGGCCGACTGGATCTCGGAGAGCTTCCCGGGGCAGTTCCGCAATTGGTTCTACTCGATCCTGGCGATGAGCACCGTCATGGAGAACCGGCCGCCCTTCAAGCTGATGTTCGGCTACAAGCTGATGAAGGACCAGCACGGCGAGGAGATGCACAAGTCGAAAGGCAACGCCATCGAGTTCAATCAGGCGGCGGCCGAAGAGGGCGCCGATCCCATGCGCTGGCTCTACGCCTCCCACAACCCCGACCACGATCTCTGGTTCGGCGTCGATCCCATCCACCAGGCGCGCCGCGAGTTCCTGGTGCTGTGGAACGTCTACCAGTTCTTCCTGACCTACGCGCGCATCGACGGCTTCGACCCGACGCGCGCGGCGGCGCCGCCGATCGACCGGCGCTCGGATCTCGACCGGTGGATCCTGAGCCGTCTGGCTCGGCTGGTCGACAGCGCCCACCGCAACTACCGCGGCTTCAGCGTGCATCTCTTCATGCGCGACGTTCTGGGCTTCATCGACGCTCTCTCGCGGTGGTATCTGCGGCGCAGCCGGCGAAGGATCTGGAAGAACGACGACCAGGCCGACAAGAACGCCGCCTACCACACCCTCTGGGAGAGCCTCTCGACCCTGGTCCGGCTGCTCGCCCCGGTCGTCCCGTTCGTCACCGAAGCGATGTATCAGGAGCTGGAGCGGCACCATGACGCCGAGGCGCCGGTGAGCGTGCACCTGACCGACTTTCCGCGCGCCGAGGAGTACGAGGCCGATGCCGGGCTGCTCGAGACCATGGACGCCGTGCTGGCGATCGTCGAACAGGGGCACGCCGCCCGCAATCGTGCCGGCATCAAGGTGCGCCAGCCGCTGGCCGAGATGCGAGTCGCCCTCGACGGCGGCGGCATGGCCGACCGGCTCGCGCCCTTCGTCGACACGATGAAGGACGAGCTCAACGTCAAGAGCGTCGAGTTCGTCGACTCGAGCGCCGGCCTCTACGACTTCGCGGTGCGCCTCGACGGCAAGATCTCCAAGCGCAAGTACAAGCGGCACTTCAACGCGGTCCAGGAGGCGGTCGCGGCGATTCCCGAGCGCGAGCTGGACTCCATGCTGCGCGGCGGCGGCGTCGAGGTGAACGTCGACGGCGAGACCTTCGAGGTCGAGCCGGAGGAGGTGCTGACCTCGAAGACCGCGATCGCCGGCTGGGAGATCGCCGAGGGTGACGGCTGCTTCGTGGCGCTCTCGACCGAGCTGACCGACGAGCTGCGCCGCGAGGGCTTCGTGCGCGATCTGGTGCGGAAGATCCAGGACCTACGCAAGAAGATCGATCTCAAGATCGACGATCGGATCGAGCTGACCTACGCGGCCGACGACGCGGTGGCCGAGGCGGTCGAGAGCTACCGCGAGTACATCGGCCAGGAGGTGCTGGCGCTCCGCATTGCTCGAATCGAGACGCCGCCCGAAGACCGCCATCTGGTGAAGGTCGGCGGCAAGGAGATCTCGGTCAAGATCGAGGCCCGAGAGACTCCCTAGGCGGTCCGTCCGCCAAGCGCTTTCCGCGCGACGGGCTCCGAGGTCCACGAGCCGGACGCGGCCTCCTCTACTAGAATAGTTCCCCGATGATTGAGCTCAGCGACTGGGTCTGGCTCGGAGTGCTCGCGCTGTGGGTCCTGCTCAGGATCCTGCCGCGCCTCTTCCGCTCCCGGGCGGGCCAGGAGCCGAAATCGAAGCCGGCGCCGCGAGCGGTGCCCGAGAGCGGCGGCTTTGCCGGCCCGACGGAGATAGGCCAGGAGCAGGTCGCCGACATCGGCCCGCGACCCATCGAGCCGAAGTAGCCTGCGTCGGCGCCCCGAGCGCTCTCACCCACCGCGCCGGAGGACCCGGGAGAGTCGCCACGAGCGGCTTCACGGGTCGGCTCGCTGAGCGCTCGGGCCGATCTCGATCTCGATCTCGCCAGGCAGGTGAATCCCATCTACCCAGATGATCCGCTGCGTCTCGAGCCGGGCACGAAGACGGACCATCGCCTTCTCCAGTCCGGGAAGGCCGCGAACGCCGACAGCCGACCCCCATGCCGTCGGCGGCGCGCCGCCTCTGCCCAGAATCCAGACCTCGAGCGGAACGCCGAGCTCCGCCAGGTACGCACGCGCGCGCTCGGGATCCAGCAGGCTGCCCTCGTCCCGCGAGTCGGCGGTCAGCAGCAGCACCACCGCACGGCGGCGCCCCGCGGAGGCCGCGCGGTCGCCGGCGACCGCGACGGCGTCGGCGAGCGGTACGGGCGTCGTCTCGCCCTGGCCCTCGTCGACGTTCTTCAGCTGCCAGAAAAGGCCGAACCGGCCCGGGTGATCGCTGACCAGCGGCACCGCCACCCGGTGGGCCTCGATGGCGCCTGCCCGGCGCATCGAGCGCGGCGG
>JAHEKO010000309.1 GCA_024638355.1 Acidobacteriota bacterium | reverse complement strand
ACCGGCCCGCGCGTCTTCGACGACCCCGAGATCGGCCCCGCCGACTGGACGCCCGAGCTCTCCGTACTGTCGCTCGACATCGAGACCGATCCGCGCGGCCGGCAGATCCTCTCGGTCGCGCTCCACGGCTGCGGCGCGGCCGAGGTCCTGCTCCTCGAGCCCGAGGGCTTCACCTCGCCGGCCGAGGCGATCGCCGTAGGCACCGAGTCCGCCCTCCTCAAGCGGCTCGCCGAGCGCATTCGGGAGATCGACCCCGACGTGATCACCGGTTGGAACGTCGCCGACTTCGACTTCGGCGTCCTCCTGCGCCGCGCCGAGGATCTCGGCGTCCGCTTCGAGCCCGGCCGCGGCGGCGGGCCGGTGCGCATTCTCGGCGCCCGCAACCCGCGCCAGGCGACCCAGGTGGTGATCCCCGGCCGCCTGGTGCTCGACGGCCTCGCCCTGGTGCGCGGCGCGTTCATGAGGTTCGAGTCGTTTTCGCTCGAGTTCGTCTCGCGCGAGGTGCTGGGAGAGGGGAAGCTGATCACCGGCAGCCATCGCGCCGAGGAGATCCTGCACAGCTTCCGGGAGGATCGGCAGAAGCTGGTCGACTACAACCTGAAAGACGCCGAGCTGGTCTCCGACATTCTCGGCAAGCTCCAGCTCGTCGAGCTGGCGGTCGCCCGCAGCCGGCTCACCGGCCTGCCGCCCGACCGCGTTTCGGCCTCCATCGCCGCGTTCGACTTCCTCTATCTGAGCGCCCTCGGCCGGCGCGGCGTCGTCGCACCCTCGGTCGAAAGCCACGACGCACCGGAGAACACCGGCGGCGGGCACGTGCTCACGCCCGAGCCCGGCCTCTACGAGAACGTCCTGGTGCTCGACTTCAAGAGCCTCTACCCGAGCCTGATCCGCACCTTCCAGATCGATCCGCTCGGCTACGCCCGGTCGGGCGAGTGCGAGGATCCGATCGTCGCCCCCAACGGCGCCCGTTTCCGGCGCGAACCGGGGATCCTCACCGGGCTTCTCGACGAGCTCTTCCCGCGCCGCGAGGCCGCCAAGAGGTCGGGCGACAAGGTCGCGAGCTTCGCCATCAAGATCCTGATGAACTCGTTCTTCGGGGTCTTCGGCACTCCGGTCTGCCGCTTCTACAGTCCGCCCATCGCCAACGCCATCACCAGCTTCGGGCGCGAGCTCCTGATCTGGAGCCAGGAGCGCATCGAGTCGTACGGCAAGCGCGTGCTCTACGGCGACACCGACAGCCTCTTCGTCGAAAGCGCCGAAGCCGACCCCGAAGCCGCCCGTGCCCTCGGCCTGCGGCTGGTCGAGGATCTGAATCGGGATCTCGCCGATCACATTCGCACCCGCTGGCGGGTCGAGAGCCGCCTCGAGCTCGAGTTCGAGCAGCTCTACCTGAGGCTCTTTCTTCAGCACCTGCGCGGCGCCGCCCGCGGCGCCACCAAGCGCTACGCCGGCCTGGTCGAAGAGGGCGGCGAGACGCGCGTCGTCCTCACCGGCCTCGAGGCCGTCCGTCGCGATTGGACCCGGCTCGCCCGCGGGCTGCAGCGCGAGCTCTACGATCGCCTGTTCCACGACCGGCCGGTCGAGGAGTTCCTGGCCGCCGTCGTCGCCGAGCTCCGTGACGGCCGCCACGACGCGGACCTCGTCTACCGCAAGGCCCTACGCAAGAAGCCCGACGAGTACACCAGCACCACCCCGCCGCACGTGGCCGCCGCGCGCAAAATGTCCGGCAAGCCGGGGCGCGTCGTCCGCTACGTCGTCACCGTCGCCGGACCCGAGCCGGCGAGCGAGATCCGGCACGAGCTCGACTACGAGCACTACGTCGACAAGCAGGTGCGCCCGATCGCCGAGCCGGTGCTCCAGTGGCTCGGGCTCGAGTTCAAGAAGGTGATCGGCGACGAGACGCAGATGGACCTGTTCGGCTGAACGGGCTCGGAGCCAGCCTCCCCGGCTCGAGGCGGGACTTCGCTAGGAGACTCCGGCGCGCAGGGACGCCAGCATGCCCTCGAAGGCGCCGCGGTTGGCCTCGACCGTCTCCGCCGGCCCGGTCAGCTTGAAGAACCAGTTGGCGTCCGGACCCGCGACGACCGCACCCAGCAGCATGTAGCCGGGCAGCGTCTCGGCCGGCCCACCCATCATGGGACCGCCCTTCCGGTAGGTACCGGTGATCTCGGCCTTGAGCACCGGGACGCCGGCGATCTCGACCTGCTCAGTGATCAGCCGCTCGGCCGAGGGCACGCCGTCGGGCTGATCGAACTGGCCCGCCCAGCGGGTCGCGTTGGCCATCGCGTCGCCGCCCTGGCCCGGCCCGAAGTAGAAGACGATGCACTCGGCGTCGCCTCCCGGGCCCGGCACCCGATACTGGGCCCGGCGCATCGTGTTCGCTGGGATCTCCGACGTCCACCCTTGCGGAACGTCCCAGGCCACGGCCTCGGCGCCGGTGCCCGCGCCCGGGGCGACGGGCGCGATCATCGCATCCTGCCGCTGCTGGTTGATCGGCGGATGATCCGGCGGCAGCTCACCCTGGGCACCCGCCGCATCGGGTTGGAGGGTCGCCCCTCTCTCCTCGGCGTCATCGCCGGCGTCATCGCCGCCACCGCAGGCTCCCATGGCCAGGAGCCCGGCCAGGCAAAAAACCGAGAGTGTGGTTGTCTTGGCAGTCGTCGTCATCGAGGGCCTCCGAGTACATCCGGGCCGGCCGCCCGGAAGCGCAGCCGAGCTTAGCGCAAGCGGGTCGTGGCCGTGGAGGCGCTCGCTACGCCGTCGAACCGATAGTATGCGGCCGATGGCGCCGACGGCCCAGCGCCCTGGGGGGTTTCGCACCGGCTTCATCCGGCGCTTTCTTTCTCCCCGCGCCAGGACCTGGATCCTGACGGTGCCCCTTCACCTGCTGGCTTTCGTGGTGCTGTACGTCGCCACCGCACGGATCATGGAGTCGGAGCTCCTGGGCCTCGCCACCGAGGCCGCCGAGGCCCGCCTCGAGCAGGTCGTTCAGCAGCTCAACGAGGTCGCGCTCGCTCACCCCGGCGAGGTCGGCACCTCGCACATCTTCGGCTCCCTCATCGCCGCGCAGTGGGAGATCAACCTGCAGCTTCTGCTGCCCGACGGCGCGATCATGGGACCTCGGGTGGGATTCACGACCGAGGACCAGATGAAGCTCGGGCACTTCTTCCGCGACGAAGACGAGCAGCGAGTGTGGCTGAGCTCCGACGGCAAGTCGAGCCTCATGCGCGGGCTGCGGCGGGTCCAGGCTGTCGAGCAGTGCGCACCCTGTCATCGGTCCGGGCAGACACTCGCCGTGGCCGCGATCAGTCTCGATCTGACCCGGATGGTCGAACGCGTCCGCGCCAATTCACGCCGCAACCTGGCCATTCTGATCTTCGCCTGGGCGGCCTTGCTCGGCGCCATCAACATCGTCGTCCGGCGCTCGGTGCAACGCTCCGCCGAGCGGCTCGAGGCGCAGCTCGCGGCGGCCGAGGCCGGCGAGCCCGATTCGTCCGACGGCGGCACCGAGCTGGTCCTCGATCCCGCTGCGGCCAAGCTCCATGGAGCCCTGTCCGACTTCCTCGAGCGTCAGCGCCAGCAGCGTGACGAGATGGCCGCACGCATGGTGCACACCGACCAGCTCGCGTCCCTGGGCCAGTTGGCCGCTGGGCTGGCGCACGAGATCAAGAATCCTCTGGCCGGCATCCAGGGTGCGCTCGAGATCCTGCGCGAGGACGCTACCAACGAGCGCACCCTCAGGCTCTACGGCGAGATGCTGGAGGAGCTCCAGCGGGTCAACAACACCCTGCAGCTCCTGCTCGCCTCGGCCCGGCCCCCGCCGCCCAACCTGGCGCCCACCGATCCCGAGACCCTGGTGAAGGAGACCGTCTACCTGCTCCGCCCCGGCTTCAGCCGAAAGAACGTCTCGCTCGACTACGAGATCTCGCCCGAGATCGGACAGGTGACGGTGGACGCCGCCAAGATCCGTCAGGTGCTGATCAACCTGATCCAGAACGCGGCCGAGGCGATCGAGTCCGAGGGTCGGATCGTGGTGCGCGCCAGCGGCTTCCCGGAACAGCCTGGAGGACTGATCCTGGCGGTAGAGGACGACGGACCCGGGATTCCGCCGGAGAACCAGAAGAAGATCTTCGAGCCGTTCTACAGCAGCAAGTTCACGGGCACCGGCCTGGGTCTGGCGATCACTCAGCAGCTCGTCGAGCAGCACGGCGGCACCCTCGAGCTCGACTCCGAGCCCGGCCGGGGCAGCACGTTCTACGTGCTGCTGCCCAGCGCCGATCGAGCGATCACGTATGCAGAGGCGAGCTCCTCCTAGCTCCAGAACGCGATGGCACTGATCCTCCTGGTCGAAGACGAGAAGCTGCTCCGCTGGTCGCTGACCGAGAAGCTCAAGCGCGCCGGTCACGTCGTGCACGAGGCCGCCGATCTGGCGGAAGCGGCCAAGCGCCTCGAAGATCACCAGCCGGACGTCATGCTGCTCGACCTCTCGCTGCCCGACGGCCACGGCCTCGATTTCTACGAGCGACACCGCGCGCGGCTCGACGACACGGCGACCATCGTCATGACGGCCGTCGGCCAGGTCGAGGACGCGGTGCGGGCGATGAAGCTCGGGGCGCTCGACTTTCTCAGCAAGCCGGTCGACCAGAAGGAGCTGATCGCCCTGATCGATCGCTCGTCGATCTTGCGCAGCGATCATCTCGAGGCGGAGGCGGCCCGCCAGAGCCGCGAGCGCGAGCTGCGCCTCGACCTGGTCGTCGAGTCGACCGCCTTCCGCGAGGTGCTGGCGATCGTCGAGGAGGTCGCGCGCTCCGACGTCGACACGCTCCTCATCCAGGGGGAGAGCGGCACCGGCAAGAACGTCCTGGCACGCCATATCCACGCGATCTCGTCCCGGCACAAGCGGCCGCTGCTCGAGGTGAGCTGCGCCGCCCTGCCCGACACGCTGATCGAGAGCGAGCTCCTCGGTCACGAGCGCGGCGCCTTCACCGACGCCAAGGCGACCCGCAAGGGCGCGTTCGAGCTCGCCGACGGCGGCACCGTGGTGCTCGACGAGATCGGCGAGCTCAAGCTCGAGCTCCAGGCCAAGCTCCTGCA
>JAHEKO010000308.1 GCA_024638355.1 Acidobacteriota bacterium | reverse complement strand
AGGCCGCCGGGCATGCCGCGGAGATCGCGCTCACGGTCTTCACGCGCGACCTCGCGGAGGGCACGCTCACGGTCAGCGAAGGGTCCTTCAAGGTGAAGGGCGCGCCCGGCGCCACCGGGTTCGCCAAGCTGCCGATCGTGCTCGAGCTGGGCGAAGGGAGATATCTGACCGCCGTGGGCGTCCAGGATCTGGGCAGCGGCGAGGCCTCGTTCGTCACCACCATGCTCGACAGCCGGGCCGGCGGCTAGGAAGGCTAGGGCTTCTGGAAGATCCTGACGACCCGGTTGGCCGGGAGGTCGCTCAGGCGAGTGACCGAGCCCTCGGGCCAGCGGATCTCGACGCGGCCCGCCGCGGTTGCGCCGCCGAGGCCGAAGTGCTGGAACATGTCGCTCTGCGAAAGGTAGCTGGTGCCGCTCTGAACGATGCGGAGCTGTGAGAGCTTGGCCGCATCGACCTGGATGACGGCGCCGATCGCGTCCGTCAAGCGGCCGGCTCCGGTCAGTCCGACCTGCAGCCAGCTGCCGGCCTCGGAGCGCTCGTTGCGCAGCAGCTGGGCGGGCCCGTCGAGGTCGTTGATCGCCAGGTCGGGCCGGCCGTCGCGGTCGAGATCGCCGAGGGCGAGGCCGCGACTCACGCGCAGCTCGGTCAGCGGTTCGCCGAGGCTCTCGGCGATCTCGTCGAAGGTGCCGTCGCGGAGATTGCGGTAGAGGAGCTTTCGCTGCCGGTAGGGAGCCGACGCTCCCAGCTGGGCGTTGTCCAGCTGCGGGTAGACGTGGCCGTTGACCACGATCAGGTCCTGCCAGCCGTCGTTGTCGTAGTCGAGAAACGCCGTTCCCCAGCCGACGTAGGGGAGGCTGCTGGGCGCCGTCGCCGAGCGGAAGGAGACGTCGGTGAAGAAGTCGCCGCTGTTGTAGTAGAGAGCGTTGGGCTCCTCGGAGAAATTGGTCACGAACAGGCTCGGCCGGCCTTCGTTCTTGTAGTCGCCGACGGCGATCCCCATGCTGCCCTGTTCGCCGCCGTCCTCGCTCACCGCGACGCCCAACGGGAAGGCGAACTCCTCGAAGGTTCCATCCTTCTTGTTGCGGTAGAGGAAGTTGGGCCCGGAGTCGTTGGCGACGAACAGGTCCAGCCAGCCGTCGGCGTCGGCGTCGAACCAGGCGACGCCGAGGCCGAAGTACTCGTTCGGATCCGCCACACCGGCGCTCTGGCTCACTTCGTCGAACGTGCCGTCGCCGCGATTGCGGAACAAGAGATCCGAGGTACCCGGCAAGCCGCGCGGACCGCACTGCACCTCGATGCCGCGATAGCGGCAGAACTTGCCCTTGCCGAACTCGGGCAGATTGTCGAGATCGACCTCGACGTAGCGGCTGACGAAGAGGTCGAGGTCGCCGTCGCGGTCGTAGTCGGCGAAGCCGCAGCCCGCCGACCAGCCGCCCGCCGTGACGCCGGCCTCCTCGGCGCCTTGGCGAAACGTGCCGTCGCCCCGGTTCAGGTAGAGCCGGTTGTCGCCGACGGTGGTCACGTAGATGTCTTGCCACCCGTCGCCGTCGACGTCGGCGGTGCAGACGCCCATGCCCCAGCCCGGCGTGGCGACGCCCGCCCGCTCGGCGACCTCGAGGAACGAGCCGTCGCCCAGGTTGCGGTAGAGGGCGCTGCTGGCGGACTCCGGCTGATCGGCGGTCTGGACGGTGAGCGAGTTGACGAAGTAGATGTCGAGTAGGCCGTCGCCGTCGAAGTCGAGCATCGCCACGCCCCCCGCCATCGACTCGAGGATGTACTTCTTCTCCGGCGCCGATCTCTGCTGAAACGAGATCCCCGCCTCCGCGGTCGCGTCGCGCAGGAAGGCGCTCGCCGCGAACGCTCGCGCCGGCGGCTGCGCGAGCAACGCCAGCCAGGCCAGGGTCATGAGCGCCAGGTGCCGCAAGATCACATGCCTCCGCCGTCGATGCCGGTTCGGGTGTTGAGCTCGATCAGGGCCGCCTCCATGCGCGCCAGCGCCTCCCGATAGAGCTCGAGATGGCGCTTCGAGCTGTCGCTGTCGCCCAGCCGAGCATAGGCCAGACTCAGCTGGTAGTGGGCTTTCACCGAGCCCGGGTCGGATTCGACCGACCGCAGGAGCGCCTCGCGGGCGGCGGCGTAGTCGCCGCGCTTCATCCAAACCATGCCGACCACCATATGGGCCAGGGAGTGGTTGGCGTTGCGCGCCAGCGCGCGCCGCGCGTAGCGCTCGGCCCGCTCGAGATTGCCCAGGCCCTCCTCGGACTGCGCCAGCGCGGCGAGCGCTTCGGCGTTCTCCGGCTCCAGGCGAAGGCTGCGGGAGAGGTACTCGGCGGCCTCGTCGAATCGCCGCTGGTTGTTGTACGCGAGCCCCAGCGCGATCAGCGTCAGCGTTCGACGGGGGTCGAGCCCGAGCGCCTTTTCGAGATCCTCGACCGCGCCGGCGGGATCTCCGATCTTCATCCGGGTGACTCCCAGCAGGTAGGGGTACTCGCTCGTCCGCGAGTGCATGCGGGCCAGCGGCTCGAGCGCCCACATCGCGGCGACCGGCGCCCCTGCGGCCATCGACACCTCGGCATGAGCGCGCAGCACGGCCTCCGAGTTGGGAGCGAGCTCGATGGCGCGCCGCAGGCTCTTCAGCGAGGCCTGGTGATCGCCGCGGCGGGTTTCCAGGCGCGCCAGCTCCAGCAGCGCGCGAACCGATTCATGGTGCTCGGCGACCGCTCGAAGCGACCGCTCCGCGGCGGCCTGGTCGCCCGCCTCCTGCTCGAACGCCGCCAGCCACAGCCCCAGCTCGCGCTCCAGCGGTCCGTGCGACGCCGCGGTGCGCAGCTCGGTAACCGCCTCGGCGGCACGCCCCTGCGTGAGGAAGAGCCGCGCCAGATGCTGTCGTGCGGCGGCGAAGTCGGGCGCGAGCTCCACGGCGCGCCGCAACTCGGTCTCGCCCTCCTCGGGACGGCCCATCCTGAGGAGGGCGACGCCCAGAAGATCGCGGGCCACCGGATCTTCGCCCGCTTCGAGAATCCTGCGCAGCTCGCGCTCGGCCGCAGCGAGCTCTCCGGCCTCGATCATGGCGATGATGGCCTCCGGATTCACCGGCGGAGGGGCCTGCGATGGGGCCGGGGCGGCGCCGTACAGCGCCAGCGCGATCAGCCAAGCCGGCCGGGCGAGTCTCACGACTCCTCCGCCTCCGGCCGTGCGCGCTTGAGCGTGCGGAAGAGCTCGAATTCCTGCTCGGCCTCGTCACTCCTTCCCAGCCGGAGCAGAGCCTGGCCGAGTTGATAGTGGATGTTGGGATCCTCGGGCGCCAGATCGGCGGCGAGCTCGAGCTGCTCCAGGGCGTCCTCCGCGGAGCCTTCGGCCAGGAGGATCTTGCCGAGCAGGTAGCGGCCGTCGGCCGACATCGGGCGGGCTTCGAGATGAGCCCTGAGCTGCCGCTTGGCCTCGTCCTGGTTGCGGTTGAGGTCGAGCACCACGGCGAGCGTGTAGCGCGACCTCTCGTCCTCCGGGTGGGCCGCCAGCTCGGCGCGCAGGGCCGCCTCGGCTTCGGCGAGCTTGCCCTGGCGCAGGTAGATGTCGCCGAGCGAGGCGTTGGCCTCCGGCACGTCGGCCTTCAGCTCCAGCGCGCGGCGCAGCGAGCGGACGGCGGCCTCATAGTCGCCCTGCTGCGCGTGGGCCTGCCCGATGACCACGTTGAGCTCCGGCCAGTCGGAGTTTTCGGCAAGGAGCCGCGCGAAGACCGGCTGCGCTTCTCCGGCCCGGCCGCTGCGAACCAGCGCTACCCCGTAGGCGTACTCGAGCGACGGATTGACCTGCCGCTCGGGATCGCTTTCGAGCAGCTCGACCGCTTCGGCGTAGCTGCCAGTGTTGAGGTGGGCGAGCGCCAGCATGCGCTTGGTCTCGGCATTCTCCCGGTCGTTCTGGAGGACTCGCGCGAGCGGCGCCTTGGCCTCCTCGTAGCGCCCCGCGTTGAACAGAGCCACCCCCCACGTGTGCTGCACCTGGGGCAGGTCGGGGGCAAGCGCGGCGGCCGTGGCGAGCAGCTCGGCCGCGCCTTCGAAGCGCCGGCTGCGAGTCTTGAAGATGCCGAGATTGAGGTAGGTCCGCGCCAGCTCCGTGGAGATCGAGCGGCGCATTTCCTGCCTCTGCTCGGGCGTGAGCTCGCGCAGAGCGGGGAAGGCGATCGGCGGCGCCGGTTGCTCGGACTCGCTCGGCCGGACCTCTTCGTTCAGGTACCGGCTCAAGACGTCACGGGAAGTCTCGGCCAGCTGCGCCGAATAGTCTCGAGCCAGCTCGAAGTGGGTGGCGGCCGCGGTCGGATCTCCGGTCCGCCGCAGAGCCAACGCCAGCTGGTAATGGATGCTGGAGAGCTGGCTCTCGTCGGTCGATGCCCCTTCGTCCGTCGCCAACCGGTCCCGAGCGAGCTCGAGAGCTCGCTCGAGGGCCACGACGGCCTCGGCCGGCCGATCGAGGGCGAGGTACGCCCGTCCCAGGAACTGGTGGGCATCGGGCATGGCGAGATCCGACTGCGCGGCCAGCTCCAGCGGAGCCAGCGCCTCAGCGTGGAGGCGGCTCTCCACCAGTCCGATGCCGAGGTAGAGGTTGGTCATCGGATCGTCGGGGTTCACCGCCAGCTCGTCTCGGAAGTGCCGGATGGCCTCGTCGACGCGGCCGCGACCCTCGGCGAGCAGCTCCACCGTGCCCAGGTAGTAGTGGGCGCGGCGGATCGCCGGGTTCTTCTCGAGGGCGGCGAGCAGATGCCTTCGGGCAAGCTCGTAGTGCGCGTGATCGCGGTAGGTCCTGCCGATGAGGATGTCGGTCTGCGGCCCGGGCCGCTCGGTCGCGAGCTGGCCCAGAAGGGGTTGGGCCGCGTCCAAGCGCCCTTGCCGGAGGTAGGCCGTCGCCAGCGAGAAGAGCGTTTCGAGGTGGTCGGGCACGAGCGCGCGCAGCTCTTCGAGCTCCTGGATGGCTTCGTCGAAGTTGCCGGTGGCGGCCAGAGCCCGCGCCAGCGACTGGCGGACGTCGACGTCTGCCGGGTTCCTCGCCGCCAGCCGGCGCAGCAGGGTGGTCGCTTCGCCGGCTCGCCCCACCTGCAGCTCGACCAGGGC
>JAHEKO010000307.1 GCA_024638355.1 Acidobacteriota bacterium | reverse complement strand
TCGTCCCCAGGTTGGTCAGGCCCGATCTCTGGATGTCCTCCGTCGACAGCTCGACGATCGGCGCCCGCTGCGCCAGCGGGCTGGTCGGCGTGCGCGAGCCGGTGACGAAGATCACCTCTTCCACCATCTCGGCGTCTTCCGCGGCTTGCTGGTCCTGCGCCTCCTCCTCTTCGGTCGGGTCGTCCTGGGCCAGAGCAGGCTGCGGGATCGACCAGGCCGAGAGGGCCAGGCAGGCCACCAGGCCGAAACAAAACAGGTCAGGTCTTCTCGTCATTGTCACTTCGCCTTTCACGGGGGTCGCCCCCTCGGTTCGTTGGTCGAGCATCCGAGTCAGCGGATCGAGGGCGGGGCCGGCGGCGCCCTGGAGGCGAGCCGCACTCCCGGAGCCTTGCCTTGCGGGAAGGGAATAGGGGGAGCTGAGATGAGATCGCCTCTCATTTCCTTGTGGCGAACAAGCACCACGTGCGGCTCGTGTCAACTTGTTGATGGGAAACTAACACATCGGGTATAGAGAGTGGTACGGGTCGAAGCGCCGAATTGTTCCCGCGAGCCTGCGAGCCACTACACAGGCAGGCGCCGCCGAGTGTGCGAGGCTCGAGCCAGAGCGCGCGCCGGAGGGTGCCCGGGCGAGCGCTGGCGAAGATCGATGCAGACTTCCAGCGCAGTCGTGGGTTTCCGTATCCGCTACGCAATCGGACTTGGCGCGATCGCGCTGCTGGTGGCCGCCTCGTTCACCACGGTGAACCGGGTCGCCGCCGCGCGGTCCACGCCCATCGTCCACTCGGCGATCGTGCGCATGGAGCCGCTCGAGCTGGTGCTCTGGGTGGCGGCGCTCGCGGCGCTGCTGGTCGAGGTGGCTTTCATCTTCCGCCCGCTCGAGCGGCGCCTCAGGCGCTCGATCGCCTCGCTCGAGAGCACCGTCGAAGAGCTCGAGGCGACCCGCGAGCGGCTGGAGGCGGCGCAGGCGCTGGCGCAGGTGGGCGACTGGCAGTGGGACCTGGTGAGCCGCTCGCTGGTCTGGTCCGACCAGGCCTACCGCATCTTCGGCGTGTCGCCCGAGAGCTTCGAGCCCAGCCCGCGCGCCTCGCTGCGCTTGATCCACCCCGACGATCACGAGCTGCTGCGCACCACGCTGGAACGGGCCCGCGAGGAGGGCGAGGCGAGCGCCATCGAGTATCGGGCGGTGCGGCCCGACGGCGAGGAGCGCCGCGTCTTCCAGCAGACCGAGGTGCGGCGCGACCCGGCGGGGCGGGTGGTCGGCCTCTCCGGCACCATCCAGGACATCACCGAGCGCCGGCGCTCCGACGATCGCATCCGCGAGCTCGCGTTGTTCGATCCGCTCACCGGACTCGCCAACCGCCGGCTGCTGCGCGACCGGATGAGGGTCGGCCTGGCGAGGGCGGGCCGCTCCAACAACCGCGGCGCGGTCCTGATGATCGACCTCGACAACTTCAAGACCATCAACGACACCCTCGGTCACGCCGTGGGCGATGCTCTCCTGGTCGAGGTCGGCAAACGGCTCGACGGCCAGGTGCGCCGGACCGACACCATCGCCCGCATCGGCGGCGACGAGTTCGTCGTGGCGGTGGGGGCGATCGGCGGCGGCGAGCGAGCGGCGCGCGAGAAGGCGAGGCGGCTGGCCGAGAAGATGCGCCGGTCGCTCGAGGGCGCCTTCGATCTCGGCGAGTGCGGGCACGTCGTCCACACCAGCGCCAGCATCGGCGTCACCCTGTTCGAGGGCGACGGCGCGGACGTCGACGAGCTGCTCAAGAACGCCGACGTCGCCATGTTCGAGGCCAAGGACTCCGGGCGCAACCGGGTCTGCTTCTACAGCCGCGAGCGGCAGGCGTCGATCGACTCGCGCAAGGCGCTGATCGACAGCCTGCGCCAGGCGCTCGAGGGCGACGAGCTCGAGCTGCACTACCAGCCGCTGGTCTCGGCGGCCGGAGAGCTGGTGGGCGCCGAAGCCCTCCTGCGCTGGTTTCCCCCGGGCGGGGAGGCCATCCCGCCCGGGCGGTTCATCCCCGTCGCCGAGGACACGGACCTGATCCTGCCGCTCGGCAGCTGGGTGCTCGAGACCGCCTGCCGCGACCTGGCGGCGCTCGACCGCTTCGCTCTGCCCGACGGCTTCGCCTGCTCGGTCAACATCAGCGCGCGCCAGTTCACCGACCCGCACTTCCTGACCAAGGTGGAGACGGCGATCGCCCGCCACGGCGTCGACCCCGGCCGGCTCAAGCTCGAGCTCACCGAGAGCTCGTTGATCGAGGACCTCGACCGGGCGCGCGGCATCTTCGACCGGCTGCGCGCCATCGGCGTGCGCATCGACCTCGACGACTTCGGCGCCGGCTACTCGTCGCTGACCCTGGTCAAGGACCTGCCGCTCGACACCCTCAAGCTCGACCGCTCGCTGGTGCGCGATCTCGAAGATCACGGCACCGGCGCCGCCATCGTGCGCGCCGCCATCGCCATGGCCAAGTCGATGTCGCTGTCGACCGTCGCCGAGGGGGTGGAGACCCAGGAGCAGCGCGCTTTCCTGATCGACGCCGGCTGCGACGTGCTGCAGGGCTTCCTGCTGGCGCGGCCGATGCCGTTCGACGACCTCACCGCCAGGCTGAACCGGGGCGGGGCGGCTGCCGGCCCCCGCGCCGAGCGCCAGCTCTCGGCGTAGGATGGATCAGCCCGGGCGGAGGGCTTCGACAACCGGCGCTCGAACACCGTGAGCCACGTGATGGGGGGCAAGCAACAAGACTACCGTCGCCTCTTCGAGAGGGTGCTCGACGGCGTCTACCAGGCGACTCCCGACGGCAAGATCGTCGACGCCAACCCCGCCTTCGTCGACATGCTGGGCTACGACTCGCTCGACGAGCTGCGCGGGCTCGAGCTCCAGCGCGACCTCTACGCCGACGGCGAGCGCCGCGTCGAGTGGCAGGGCGAGCTCGAGAACGCCGGGCAGGTGCGCGACTTCGAGGTCACGCTGGTGCGCAAGGACGGCAGCAGGATCGTGGTGCTCGACAGCGCCTCGGTCGTGCGCGGCGAGCAGGGCGAGGTGCTCTTCTACGAGGGCATCCTCACCGACATCACCGGCCGCAAGCGCGCCGAGGAGATGCAGTCCGTTCTGCTCAACATCTTCCGCGCGGCGAGCGGCTCGAGCGACCTGCGCGAGGTGCTGGCCACCACCCGCGCCGAGCTCGCGCGGCTGATCGACACCTCGAACTTCTATGTTGCCCTCTACGAGGAGAGCACCGGCCGCTACTCCTTCCCCTACCACGTCGATCAGTACGAGCCGGGCGATCAGCCGCCCCAGGCGCTGCCCAAGAGCCTCACCGACTACGTGCGGCGCACCGGCCACCCGCTGCTGGTCGACGAGAAGACGCACGATCGGCTGAGCGCGAGCGGCGCGGTCACCCTGGTCGGGGTCGCCTCGCCGATCTGGCTCGGCGTGCCGCTCAAGAACGACGACGAGGTGTTCGGCGTTCTCGCCGTCCAGAGCTACGAGGAGCGGGCGCTCTACTCCCATCAGGATCTCGAGCTCCTGACCTTCGTCGCCGACAACATCGTGCAGGCCGTCCAGCGCAAGCGCGCCGAGCTCGAGCTGGGCCACAGCGAGCGGCGCTTCCGGGCGCTCTTCGAGGCCTCGCCCGACGCGATCTTCGTCGAGGACCGCGAGGGCAACGTACTCGACGTCAACCCGGCCGCCGAGGCGCTCCAGGGCATCCCGCGCGAGCGCCTGGTCGGCATGAACGTCGCCGAGCTCGTGCCTGGCGAGGGCGTCGATGAGGTGCTCGACCGGCACCGGCGGCTCGTCGCCGGCGAGGTCGCCATGGTCGAGGGCTACACCTACGCCGCCGACGGACGAGTCATCCCCGTCGAGGTGCGCTCGAGCGCCTTCGAGTTCGCCGGCGAGCCGGTCGTGCTGCTCCACGTCCACGACATCACCGAGCGGCGCCAGCGCGAGCAGCGCCTCGAGCACCTGGCGCGCTTCGACGCCGTCACCGGGCTGCCCAACCGCTTCCTGTTCGAGGATCGCCTGCAGCAGGCCGTCGTCTCGTGCCGGCGCACCGGCGAGCAGCTCGCGCTCCACTACCTCGATCTCGACGAGTTCAAGCAGGTCAACGACAGCTTCGGTCACTCGGTCGGCGACGCCCTGCTGCGGGCCGTGGCCATCCGGCTCCAGACCCTGGTGCGCGAGACCGACACCGTGGCGCGCCTGGGCGGCGACGAGTTCGCCATCGTCCAGGCCGGCGTGCGCGGCGTGACCGGGGCGAGCGCCTTCGCCGTGCGCGTGCTCGAGCAGATGCTGCGGCCCTTCGACGTGTCCGGCCACGAGGTGCTCGTCTCGACCAGCATCGGCATCACCCTGTCGGGCGCCGCCACCGCGCCCGAGGAGCTCGTCAAGCAGGCCGACCGCGCGCTCTACAAGTCGAAGGAGCTCGGGCGCGGCACCTTCCGCTTCCACGACGAGAGCCTCGCCGAGGAGGTCCAGCGCTACGTCGACGTGCGGCGCGACCTCTCCGGGGCCATCGAGCGCGGCGAGTTCTTCCTGCTCTACCAGCCGCAGGTCGACCTCGAGAGCGGCGCCATCGTCGGCGCCGAGAGCCTCGTCCGCTGGCGCCACCCCAGCCGCGGCGTCATCACCCCCGAGGAGTTCATCCCGGTCACCGAGCACACCGCCCAGATCATCCCCATCGGCTTCTGGGTGCTCGAAGAGGCCTGCCGCCAGCGCCGCGAGTGGTGCGACCAGGGGCTCGCCCAGGTGCCCACCGCGGTCAACCTGTCGGCCGTCCAGTTTCGCGACCCCAACTTCGCGCACAAGATCCATCGGGTGCTCGAGACCAGCCGCGTCCGCCCCGAGCTTCTCGAGCTCGAGCTAACCGAGACCCTCCTCATGCGCGGCCCCGAAGCCGTCCGCAAGACCCTCCTCGACTCCGCCGCCCGCGGCATCTCCGTCGCCCTCGACGACTTCGGCACCGGCTACTCGTCGCTTCAGTACCTGCGGCAGTTCCCCATCCACAAGCTCAAGATCGCCATGCAGTTCGTCCACGGCGTCACCGACGACCCCGACGACGCCGCCATCGTCTCGGCGGTCATCAGCCTCGGCCACCAGCTCGGCCTGCGCG
>JAHEKO010000306.1 GCA_024638355.1 Acidobacteriota bacterium | reverse complement strand
CGAACCGCCTCCTTGGCGCGATCGGTGCCGAAGAACTCCCACGTCACCTCGTCGATCGGGGCGAGATGTTGGGCGCAGAACTCCTCGAAGCGCTCCGAGTCGAGGCGCTCGCGAGCGATGGCGCCGTAGCGCTTCAGCTTCTCCTCTTGCGGCAGGTCCTGGGCCGCCACCTCGTAGTAGGGGCTCCAATCCACGTTCATCCGCATCGGGCGCCGGGTCGCGGCGCAGAAGATCGACCAGCGGGCGACCGCCTTGACCAGCCAGGGGAAGTGGTAATGAAGCGAGGTGACCTGCGAGTCGGGGCAGGCGTTGGCGAAGTCGATGGGGTGGAAAACACCCTCCTGGCGCAGCGCTTCGCAGGAGTTGAAGTCCCAGCCGAAGAAGGAGTTGATGGTCAGGGTCATGTCCTGGAGCACCGCCGCCTCGTCGCTGTTCAGGAAGTTGAAGTCGACCTCGTAGCGCTCGTGCAGGGGCGCGGTGGGGTTGTAACGAATCGGCCGCACCTGAGGTCCGACCCCGACGCAACGCACGAAGAGATCGTGCGGCAGGACGGCCTTCTGCAGGTGCATCAACCGGTGGCCGCTCTGCGCGTAGGCCGACTCCAACTCGCCCTCGTTGTCGATGCGGTTGACGCCGACCCAGGCGCCGCCGTCGTAGGGCTTCATGAACAGGGGGTAGCCGATCTTCTCGCCCACCTCGCCCAGGTCGAAGGGCCGGGCGTAGCGCTCCAGCGTGGTCTGGAGGTCGGGATGGAAGTCGTACTCGCGCGGCGGCACCATCCAGGTCTCCGGGACCGGCATGCCCAGGTGCATCATCGCGCAGTAGGTGGTCTGCTTCTCCATCGACTGGATCGACCACGGGTTGTTGAGCACGTAGAGGCCGTCCATCAGGATCGCCTTCTTGATCCACTCCCGGCTGGTGCCGTACCAGTGGGTCACCCGGTCGAGCACCACGTCGTAGCGGCAGGGCTGGCGGAGATTGAACGGCTCGATGTCGATCCGCGCGACCTCGAGCGAAACGGTGTCGCCGTCGATCGGCAGCCGCAGCTTCAGGCGGTCGAGGATCTCCTCGTAGCAGATGGGCCAACAGAGATCGGCTCCCAGCGAGAGTCCGATCCGGCGGGTGATGTCGGCCATGAGGGCGGGAGTATACTCGCTGCTCCTACTCGTAGACCATCCACAGCGGACCCGGAAAAAGCCAGGAGAGACCTTCGCGCAGCCGTTCGCGCCAGTTCTCCCAGTTGTGGCCGTCGCGGGCCTCGACGTAGCGAACTTCCATGCCGGTGTCCTGGAAGAACGGCAGCATCGACCGGTTCTCGTAGATCAGCGACTCGTAGATTCCGCACGACAGGAAGAGCTTCTCCGACGGCCGCCCCGGCTCGTCGCGAAAGGCGTTCATGAAGCGCACCACCGGGTCGAAGACCGGTCCGCGATGGTGGTGGGTGCCGATGTCGGTGAAGGCGAAGGAGCCCGACAGCAGCAGCAGGCGGCCGAAGACGCCGGGATAGTGCCAGGCGGTCGCCAGGCAAGCGACGGCCCCGAAGCTGGCGCCGAGCAGGCCGAGAGACGCGGGATCGTCGGCGACCGGCAGACGCGACTTGAGCAGGGGCAGGACCTCCTCGGCGAGATGGCGCGCGTGCCGCGGGTCGCCCGCGTATTCATTGAGGCGGTCGGGCGATTCGGTGAGGACGACGATCAGCGGCGGCAGCTCGAGCCGATAGATGAGGTTGTCGAGGATCGTTCTGAGGTTGCTGTAGCGCACGAAGTCGGGTCCGTCGTGGGCGATCAACAGCGGATAGCTGCCGACGTCGCGCACCCGCTCGGGCAGGTACACGCGGATCTGGCGGGTCTCGCCGAACACCCGGCTGTCGACCGACATGCGCTTCAGGCGCCCGGGCCGGGCGGCCGGATCGGGCCGCGTCCAGTCGGGGCGGACGTAGCCGGCGCCGTGGCAGACGGAGTTGGCGCCGAACGGGTCGCGCGCGGTGTTGGGGTTGAGCGGGTCGAGGATCCACTCGCTCTCCCCACCGCGCTCGATCTCGAGCTTGTACTCCACCCGGGAGTTCTCCGGGAGCTGGAAGACGAGGTACCAGAGGTCGGTGCCGGGAACGCGCTCGAAGGGCTGCGACGAAGGCAGCCCGTAGATGAAGTGGCGCAGCTTGACGGCGTCGACCTCGCCGCGAAAGACGAAGGTCGTGGCCGTCCCCTCACGGTGGGGGAAGTCGAGTCGCTCGAGCAGCCGGTCGACGTCGGCCGCGCTGGGGGAGCTGGCGGCGAACTCGCGAATCGCCAGCTTCACGAGCCGAGCCCCGCGATGTCGCCGGAACGCTCCAGGCGGCGGGCCGAGCTGCCGCTCACGGCACGGCCGACGCTCAAGTCGAGGCGCTCACCCGCGTCGAGAGGCACGCAGATCTGCGGCAGGAAACGGCGCGCCAGGATCGATACTCGCTGACGGTCGTCGGTGTCGAGTCGGACGCGGGCGTTGGGGAAGGGCAGGAAACGGTTGTAGAGATCGAGCCCGGGACCCCAGACCTCGGCATTGCCGAAGCCCTGCGGCGGGCTGTCGTGGAAGAGAACGATGCGGCTGCCGAGGGTCATCGCTCCGGCCGACCAGGCGAGAACCGTCCGCCGGCGCAGGCGCTCTTCGAAGCCGAACAGCAGGAGCGCCTCGGCCAGCACTCCGACGTGGCCGCCGGCGACGACCACGGCGTCGCTTTGCGAGAGGATGTCGTCGACCTGTTGGCGCTGGCGCCGGACCGCGGCGCGGCGGCCGGTCGCCCACCGCCGCCGAAAATCGCCCTCCAGCCGGGCGATGCGATCGAGGTGGCGCGCATCGAGCGCCCGCACCACGTCGAAGGCCTCGGCGAGCTCTTCCTCCACCAGCGCGTTGCCCGGACGGGCGGCGAGCGCGCGCACCGTGCCGAGAGCGTGGTGGAGCGAGTGCCGGTAGAGATCCTGGGCCTCGCGGCGGGCCCGCCTCAGCTCGCCGAGCGCGTCGGAGATCGCCCGGTCTTCGCTCAAGATCTCGCGGCTCCGGCGGTAGAGCTCGAGATTGGTGGTGGACTCGCCCAGGTGCGCGGCGAGCTCGTCGTCCTCGTGCTCGCGCTCCTCCCAACCCGCCGTCACCGCCGCGATCGAGCCGGACAGGCCCTGACTCTCGACCGCCTCGTGGAGAGTCGGCTGCGGCCGCTGGGGCCCCAGAAGTACGATCTTGGCCATGAAAGCGGAGACTATCGAGCGTCGGCGAGGATCGCCAGCGAGGCCGTTCGGAGCACCCTATCGGCCGCGCGTCCGAGAGCATACAATCGCCGGGTCGCGGCAAGCCGCGACCGCTACTGATCGAGAGGAGATTCACTGAATGAGTAAGACGAGGATCGCACTCGTCGGGATGGGCAGGATCGGCCGAGATCTGCTTCGCATCCTGTATCGCGACCCAACCATCGAAATAGCCGCGATCGATGAGATCGCAGATCCGACCGGAGTGGAGTACCTGATACGTTTCGACACGATTCTGGGACCCTTCCCCGACGAGTTGAGCATCCGCGACGGCCACCTCTACGTGGTCGGCAAGCAGATTCCGATGCTCTCGCTCGCCTCGCCGGCCGAGGCGCGCTGGGCGGAGCTGGGAATCGACGTGGTCATCGAAGCGGCGGGGGTCGAGCGCACCCGGGCCGAGCTCGAGCAGCATCTCGAGCGCGGCGCCAAGCGTGTGATCGTCTGCGCGCCCCCCAAGGAGGCGCCGGATATCACCGTCGTTCCGGGGGTCAACGACGACCAACTGGTTGCCGAGCACAGGATCGTTTCCAACGCGTCGTGCACCGCGCACTGCGCGGCACCGGTCCTGAGAATCCTCCAGAGCGCGTTCGGCATCGAGCGCGTCTTCCTGAGCGCGGTGCACGCCTATTCCAATCAGCACCGGCTCGCCGACGTGCCGTCCAAGGATCCGCGGCGCGGCCGGGCCGCGGCGGAGAACATCATTCCGCAGCAGACCAACGCCGCCCACATGCTGATGGAGCTGATGCCCGAGCTCGAAGGCCGCGTCAATGGCCAGGCGATCAGCGTTCCGGTGCCCAACGGCTCGGTGGTCGACCTGGTCTGCTGGCACGAGCGGCCGGTGACCGAGGTCGCCATCAACGAGGTGATCCGCACCGCCGCGGCGGCCGACTGGCGGGGGATTCTCGCCTACGAGGACGAGCCGATCGTTTCGAGCGACATCCTGCAGACCAGCTACTCGGGCACCTTCGACTCGCAGGCCACCCTGGTGCTCGGCGACCGCGTGTCGAAGACGCTCTGCTGGTTCGACAACAGCTGGGGCTATGCCAACCGCGTCGTCGATCTGATTCACAAGCTCGAGTCTCTCGACGTAGAGGAGGCTGCCTGATGGCGATTCGTGTGGGTATCAACGGGTTCGGCCGAATCGGTCGGACCGTTTTTCGCATCCTGAACGATCGCGACGACATCGAGGTCGTCGGCATCAACGACCTGTTCGAGAACGAGCAGCTCGCCTATTTGCTGAAGTACGACACGGTCATGCGCGTTTTCGAGGAGAAGGTGACGGTCGACGAGCGCTCGATGCGCGTCGGCGACCGGGAGGTGCGGATGACCTCCGAGCGCGATCCCGCCGAGGCCCCCTGGGGCGAGCTCGGCGTCGACGTCGTGGTCGAGTCGACGGGCGTATTCCGTCACCGCGCGCCGCTCGAGAAGCACCTCGCCGCCGGCGCCAAGCGGGTGATCTTGACGGTGCCGCCCAAGGAGGACATCGACGCCATGGTGGTGATCGGCGTCAATGACGACGATCTCGAGCCGTCGCATCGAATCGTCTCCAACGCCTCGTGCACGACCAACTGCCTGGCGCCTCTGGCCAAGATTCTCGACGAGTCCTTCGGCATCGAAGAGGGCGTGATGACCACGGTGCACGCCTACACCAACGGGCAGCGGCTGGCCGACGTGCCGCACAAGAGCCTGCGCCGGAGTCGCGCCGCCGCGGTCAACGTCATTCCCACCACCACCGGTGCCGCCAAGGCGGTGGGGAAGGTGCTGCCCAACCTCAACGGCCGCCTCGACGGCATGGCGATTCGGGTACCGGTGCCGGACGGGTCGATCGTCGATCTCTCGGTGCGCCTCG
>JAHEKO010000305.1 GCA_024638355.1 Acidobacteriota bacterium | reverse complement strand
TGCTCCTGATCGTCGCCTGTGACCGCATCTCCGCCTACGACCACGTCCTGTCTCCCGGCATCGCCGGCAAGGGCAAGATCCTCAACCAGCTCACCAACTTCTGGTTCGAGGAGGTGGCGGACCTCGTGCCGCACCACCTCGTGGCCACCGATCCGGGCGACTTTCCCGCCGCCCTGGCGCCTCACGCCGACACGCTGAGGGGGCGCTCGGCGCTGGTGCGCAAGACGCGCGTCGTCCCCTTCGAGTGCGTGGCGCGCGGCTATCTGGCCGGCAGCGGCTACCGGGAGTACGTCAAGACGGGCGAGGTGTGCGGCATTCCCCTTCCCGCGGGCCTCGAGCGAGCCTCGCCTCTGCCGGAGGCGATCTACACGCCGGCGACCAAGGCCGAGAGCGGGCACGACGAGAACATCTCGTACGAGACGCTGGTCGAGGGCGCCGGCGCGGAGCTGGCCGCCCGGCTGCGCGAGCTGACCCTGAAACTCTACGCGCTGGGCCGCGAGCGCCTCGAGACCGCCGGCCTGCTGCTGGCCGACACCAAGTACGAGTTCGGTCGCCTCGACGGCGAGCTGCTGCTGATCGACGAGGTGATGACCCCGGACTCGTCGCGCTTCTGGGAGGCGTCGCAATGGCGGCCGGGCGAGGAGCCCGTCTCCTTCGACAAGCAGTACGTGCGCAACTGGCTCGACGACAGTGGCTGGGACCACGAGTCGCCGCCGCCGGAGCTGCCGGCCGAGGTCGTCGAAGGGACGCTCCGCCGCTACGTCGAGGCGTTCGAGCGGATCACCAGGCGGCAGCCCGAGCTCTAGCCTGCCGCAGCTACGGCGTCGCGGCGGCGTCGCCGGAGTAGCGCCGGGGCAGGCGTAGGCCGAACAGGCAGAGGGTCTCCCAGGGGATGGTGCCGGCGGCGTTCGCCAGCTCCCAGGCCCCGATCTCCTCGTCGCCCTGGCGGCCGAGGAGAACGACCGGGTCGCCCAGCTCCACCGCGAGGTCGGTGACGTCGGCGATCAGCATGTCCATGCTGACCCTGCCTACCAGCGGAACGCGCCGGCCGCCGATCAACGCCGAGGCTCGGTTCGACAGCCGCCAGGGGTAGCCATCGCCGTAGCCGAGCGGGATCACCGCCAGGCGGCCCGGGCGGCGCGCTTCCCAGGTACCGCCGTAGCCCACGCGGTCGCCGGCATCGACCCGGCGCACGGCGGCGACCCGGGCTTCGACCCGCATGACCGGCTCGAGCTCGGAGGCGGCGCCGGTGGGGTCGACGCCGAAAAGCGCGAGGCCCGCGCGGATCAGGGTGTGGCGGACGCCTCGGAGGTGAAGCGCGCCGGCGCTGTTGGCGAGGTGGATGTGAATCCGCTCGCGCTCGGTCTCGGACAGCTGCTCGACCAGGCGTCCAAAGAGCTCGGCCTGGCGCGGGTTCGCTTCGCTCTCCGGCTCGTCGGCGTCGGCGAGGTGCGACAGGAGGCCGGCGAGCTCGAGCCCCGGCGCGCCCCGCACTCGCGCCAGCGCCTCGGGCAGCTCCTCGGGGCGCAAGCCGAGGCGGCTCATGCCGGTATCGACCTTGATATGGACCGGCCGAGCCGGCGACTGCCCCGCGGTCGAGCTCTCCCACAGCTCGAGCCGCTCGAGGTCGGAGATGGTGGGCGTCAAGGAGTAGCGCGCGTAGCTGTCGAGCTCCGCCCTCTGCGCCGGCCCCAGGACCAGGACCAGCGACTCGACGCCCGCCTCCCGCAGGGCGACCCCCTCGGCCGCGAAGGCCACCGCGAAGCCCTCGACCCCTTCGGCCTCCAGCCGGCGGGCGACCCTGTCGGCGCCATGTCCGTAGGCATCGGCCTTGACGACCGCGAGAAGGCGCGCCGGATCGATCCGCCGCTGAAGGCGCCGCGCGTTGCGGCCAAGGGCGTCGAGGTCGACGCTCGCCCAGGCGGGCCGTGACGGCTTCGCCACGGTGCTCTAGAAGGGCGGCGCGGCGTCGTGCCGGGCCATGTTGCAGAATTTCGTGGTCTGGCCCAGAAAGACCAGGCGAATGGTGCCCGTCTCGCCGCTTCGGTGCTTGGCGATGATCAGCTCGGCGATCCCCTGGTCGTCGCTCTCCGGGTCGTAGACCTCGTCGCGGTAGATGAACATGACGAGATCGGCGTCCTGCTCGATCGAGCCGGACTCGCGAAGATCGGCGAGCTGCGGGCGATGATCGCTACCTCGCCGCTCGGGCAGACGCGACAGCTGCGACAGGGCGATCACCGGCAGGTCGAGCTCCTTGGAGAGCTGCTTGAGCCCGCGGGTGATCGCGGAGATCTCGAGATTGCGGTTCTCGTACTTGCCGCCCGCCTGCATCAGCTGCAGATAGTCGAGGATGACCAGCTCGAGCTTGTGCTCGGCCTTGAGGCGGCGCGCCTTCGAAGCGACCTCGAGCAGGGTCGGATTGGCCGAGTCGTCGATGAAGATCGGCGCCGCCGAGACCTTCCGCACCTGCTGGACGACGCGGTCCCACTGCTTCTGTGACAGATGCCCCGAGCGCAGGGGGCCGAACGGCACGTCGGCCTCGGCCGACAGGATGCGCAGGGCGAGCTCCTGCTGGCTCATCTCCAGCGAGAAGATGCCCACCGTCCGCTTCTCCCGAATCGCCACGTGCTGGGCGATGTTGAGCGCCAGGCTGGTCTTTCCCATGCCCGGGCGGCCGGCGATGATCAGCAGATTGGCCGGGTTCAGGCCGCGGGTCATGGTGTCGAGGTCGGTGTAGCCGGTGGGCAGGCCGATCAGACCGCTCGCCGGTCTCTCCTCGAGATCGGAGATGGTCTCCTTGAAGATCTTGGAGATTGCCTGGAAGCCCCGCTGAATCGCCTCTTCGCCGAGGCCGAGAATCGCGGCTTCGGCGTTGCCGAGCGCCTGCTGGGCCTCGACTCCGCCGTCGAGACAGTCGCGCGTGATGTCCTGGCAGGCCTGAATGAGGCGCCTCCGGACCGAGCGCTCCTTGACGATCTCGACATAGTTCTCGAGCCTGCCGAGGTCGGGCAGATCGACGTCGAGGCCCGCGAGGTAGGCGAGGCCGCCGACCCTGTCGAGCTTGTCCTGCTGCTCGAGGCGCGCCTGCAGCGTGCGCAGATCGATCTCGGTGTCGGTCGCCTGTACGTCCAGCATCGCCTGGTAGACGACGCGGTTGCGCTCCGAGAAGAAGTCGCTCGCGGCCAGCCGGCCGGACAGCATCGGCAGCCGCGACGGATCGAGCAGCACCCCGGCCAGCACGGCGCGCTCGGACTCCTCGCTTTGCGGGAGGGACTTCGGCGGTTGGACGGCCTCTAGCATCGGGCGGATGGGAACTCCAGGAGAGCCTCCGATTGTCTATCAAGCACGGGTCCCGTTCAAGGGCGGAAACCCGACCCGCGCACAGGGGCGCGCGACTCCGGTGGCTCCCCTACAATAGCCGGGGCGATGAAGTCTCCGAACAACACTCGGTGGCTGACGGTGGCGTGGGGGTCGCTGGCGGCGACGTTGCTGGTCTGGCTCGCCGACGCCGCCGGCGCGGCCGTCCCGGCGTGGCCGGCCAGGCTGCTGGTCTCGTGGACGGCGATCTGGCTGGCGGCCGGCCTGGTCGGCCGGGTGCGCCGGGGTCTGAGCGCGGAGAGCCGCGAAGAGCGGCTCGCCACCTGGAGCCTGATCGCGCTGGTCGGCATCTCCCTGGTGGCGCGCTACGTCGGTCTGGCCTTCGAGTTGACCACGCACTTCCACAACGACGAAGGCATCTTCCTCAAGATCGGCCGTCAGATCGTCGAAGGCGAGCAGCTCCTCCCCACGCAGTTCCACTACCCGCACCTTCTCTACTACCTGAGCGCCTTCACCCTGTGGCTCGGAGAGCTGTTCCCGCAGGTCTCCGCCTGGGTGGCGGGAGCGATCTTCGGAGTCGCCGCCGAGGACGCGGCTCCGCTCCTTCTGCGCTTGACGAGCGCGACCCTCAGCGCTCTCACCGCGGTGCCGGTGTTTCTGGCGGCACGGCGTGCGGCGGGCCTGTGGGCGGGGCTCTTCGCCGGCGGCCTGATCGCCCTGTCGCCGACCTACAACGAGGTCTCTCAGCTGGCCATCAGCGACGTGCCCTCCGGCTTCTTCGCCGCCCTGACCCTGGTTTTCGTCGCCCGGCTCCTGGACGGCGAAAAGCTCGACGCCTACCTGCTCGCCGGCGTGTCGGCGGCGCTGGCGGCGGCCAGCAAGTACCCGGCCGGGGTCGTTGCGGTGGCCATCATCGGCATCTGGATCTACTGGCGAATCCGTAAGCGGGATTTCAACCTCCTGCTCCTCTGGTCGGGCCTCGCTTCGATCGCGACCCTCCTGGCCGTCATGCCGGCGCTCTGGCTGCGCTTCGACTCGGTCTTCAACCACAGCCAAGGCGCCGACATCCTCTTCGGCTACCGGCAATACGCCGGCAAGGGCTGGATCGGGGTCGTCGCCGACAGCAACGTCGCCTACTACAGCCAGGGAGTGCTCGGGGCTTTCGGCGTCCTGGCCGTCGCCTTCGGCATTGTCGGCCTCTTCTTCCTGCCTGCCAGGGAGCGCCGCCGCACCTTCGCTCTCGCGGTCTTCCCGGTGCTCTTCCTGGCGCTTCTCTTCACCATGAACGTGGTCGTGAAACGCAACATGCAGCCGCTGCTGCCGGCCGCGGCCGTCGTTCTGGGGGCCGGTCTCGCCGCCTGGCCACCACGTCTCGGGAGGCCGACCGGAGCGTGGAAGGTCGCGCTGCTCACGGGGCTCTTCCTGGCCCAACCGGCCTTCGGCACGGTCGCCTGGGACATCAGCCGGGTGCGGCCCGGAACCCGCCAGCTCGCGCTGGAGTGGATCGATGCCAACGTGCCCCAGGGCGCGTCGTTCATCAAGGAGGCCTACACTCCGGGCCTTCATTTTCGCCGTCACACCTGGCGTCAGTCGCGCTACGCGGCGCGCCTCACGCTGGAGGAGATCCGCGACCCGCGCTGGGACTACCTCTTCCTGGCGCGCAACGCGCACGTACGGTTTCTCGATCCCGATCGGCGGCTCTACCCCCACCACGAGGTGTTCGCCGAGCGCTACCGGCGACTCTTCGACGAGCTCGAGCTGGTCGCCCGCTTTCAACCCGGGACCTTCCGCTCCGGGCCCGACCTGCTGCTCTACCGGCTCGATCCGCCCGAGGTCCGCTATGTCGA
>JAHEKO010000304.1 GCA_024638355.1 Acidobacteriota bacterium | reverse complement strand
AGTCTACTCCACCGCAGCGCCGCCGCTCGGCGCCCCTGCTAGTATCCGCGTTCTGGTCTCTATTGCCGAACGGAGCCGGGTTCCGACCGAGCAGGTCTTCGTGAGTAGCAGCCGCCAGCTCCCAACAGCCCTACCGCAAGAGCTGTCGGCGCCGCTCGGGGAGCGCCCACCCCTCTCGGTCGTCGTTCCCGTGCGCAACGACCCCGACAACCTCGAAGTCTGCCTGAGAGCGCTCGACGCGTCGGATCACTCGAGCTACGAGGTGATCGTGGTGGACGACGCCTCCACCGACGCCACGCCCGAGGTCGCTCGCCGCCACGGCGCTCGGGTGATCCGCCTCGCCACCCGCTCGGGTCCGGCCGCCGCCCGGAATCGGGGCGTCGAGGCCGCGCGATATCCCTACCTGTTCTTCGTAGACGCCGACGTGCGCGTGCGGCCCGAGACGCTGGGCCTGGTGTCTGACCGCTTCCTCGCGAGTCCGCCGGTCGACGCCTTCTTCGGCTCGTACGACGCGAGCCCGGGTGCGCCGAACCTGGTGTCGCAGTACCGCAATCTCCTGCACCACCACGTCCACCAGGCCGGGAGCGAAGAGGCCTCGACCTTCTGGAGCGGCTGCGGGGCGATCAAGCGGTCGGTCTTTCTGGAGCTGGGCGGATTCGACGCGGGCTACGGCCGGGCGAGCATCGAGGACATCGAGCTCGGCGCGCGGCTGCGCCGGGCGGGGCACCCGGTCGCGCTGGTCAAGGACATCCAGGTCACCCACATGAAGAAGTGGACGCTGGCGCGGATGATCGAGGTCGACGTGCGCAAGCGAGGGGTTCCCTGGACGATGCTGCTGTTGCGCCAGGGCAAGATCCCCAACGACCTCAACCTGCGCTACGGCCAGCGGCTGAGCGCGCTGCTGGCCGGGGCCCTGCTGGCCGCGCTGGCGCTCGGACCCTGGCTCATGCCGATCCCGCTCTGGACCGGCGCGGCGCTCGCCTGCCTGGTGGGGATCGTGGCGCTCAACCTGAGCTTCTACCGGCTCCTGCTGCGTGCGAAGTCTCCGCTGTTCGTGCTCGCCGCTCTGCCGCTTCACGTTCTCTACTACCTGTGCAGCGGCGTCGCCTTCGCCGCCGGCCTGGCGCTCCACCTCGGGCGCCGGCGGCGGCCGCGACCCGACCCGGGGTGATGGCCGAGACCCACCTGATTCACTGCTCGTACCACAAGTGCTTGACGGTCTACTTCAAGCGCGTCATGCACGCCCTGTTCAACCGGTGCCTGCCGTGGAGCGCCGGCTATCGCCACTACAACAGCCATCTCGAGAGCTTCTACGCCGGCTTCCGCGGGCACCGCGTCGCCTCGGTCAACAACCGCGCCCTCGACCTCGAGCGCCTCGGCCGCTTCCGGATCTCGCGCTTCCTCCGCGATCCGCGCGACCTGGTGGTCTCCGGCTACTTCTACCACCGGCGCGGCGCCGAGCCCTGGGTCAACATCGAAGCGCCGACCGCCGAGGACTGGTACTTCGCCAACGGCTGCGTGCCCGAGGGGCTGCGCGCGTACGGCGGCTCGTTCGCCGAGTACCTCCGGTCGATCCCCGAGGAGGAAGGACTGCTGGCCGAGCTCGAGTTTCGCCGCCTTCACTTCGAATCGATGGCGTCGTGGCCCCGCGAGCATCCGAACGTTCTCACCTTCCGCTACGAGGAGATCGTCGGCGACGAGGCGCGCGTCTTTCGCGAGCTGTTCGCGTTCTACGGGATGTCGGCCCTGGAGAGGGCTCTGGGGGGCTGGCTCGCCCGCAGATACTCGATTCGAAGCCTGGCGGCGGACTCTCACGTGCGTGATCCCGCGTCCGGGCAGTGGCGCCGGCATTTCACTCCGCGGCTGACGCGCGCATTCGAGGACCGGCACGCCGGTCTGGTGGAGAGGCTCGGCTACCCGCGCGCGTAGCGGCGCATCAGCCCATGGCGAGAATCCTCTGCGTGACCGGCGACGTTCCCGCGGTGCTCTACGCCGGAGTGGAGCTGGCGCGCCGGCTGGCGCGCGCGGGGCATCAAGTGACCTACGCGAGCCCCGCAGATGTCCGCGAGCTTGTCGCGGCCAACGGACTCGACTTCGAGCCGCTCGAGCCGAGCCGTTACGACGAGTTCCTGGCCGCCGACCGGCGAGCCGGACCGCCCGAGCGGCTGCGCCGCCTGGGCCGGCGTCGCGAGCAAGCGCTCGATTCGCTGGCGGTCGAGGACTTCGTTCGGTGCGTGCGCGGGCTCCGGCCCGATCTGGTTCTGATCGAGGCCGAGATGCACGAGCAGATCATCGCCGCTACGGCCCTCGGCGTGCCGATCGCGCTCCTCAACAGCTTCGTGTCGATCTGGCGCTGCCCCGGCCTGCCGCCGCCCCATCACCTGGCGCGGCCCGGGGTCGGCTGGCGGGGCACGCGGGCGGGCTCGTGGCTGCTCTGGCGGTTGCTCCGGTGGGGAAAGCGGCGGCGGGCCTGGACGCAGAAGCTCCGCCGGATCGGGTGCGACCGCCTGTCGCTCCTGCGCCTGCTCGCCCGAAGGAGCGGCTTCGACTTCCGCGACGAGACCGATTTCAGCCAGTGGCTCATGCCGTTCACCTACCGGCGGCTGCCGGTGCTCAGCCTGCACGCGAAGGAGTTCGAGTTCCCGCACGCGCCCCCGGAGGTCGCCCGCTACGTGGGTCCGATGGTGCTCGAGAGACGCGGCGACCGAGATATGGCCGATGACGTCCGGCCGGAGCTCGCGCGAATCTTCGAGAGCCGCCGCCGCGGCGACCGCGCGCTGATCTACGCCGGCTTCGGCTCCTTCTTCTCGACCGATCTCGGGCTCCTGCGGCGGCTCGTCGAGGCCGTGGCCGAGCGCCCCGAGTGGGAGCTGCTGATCAGCCTCGGCGGTCGGATCGCGCCTGCCGAGCTCGGCCCGCTGCCGGGCAACGTCCACCCCTTCGCCTGGGTGCCGCAGCTCGAGGTGCTGGAGCACGCCGACGCGGCCGTGACGCACGGCGGGATCAACACGGTCGACGAGTGCGTGCTCGCCGGAGTCCCGATGCTGATCTACTGCGGCTTCGAGACGGACATGGGGGGAACCACCTCACGCGCCGTGCATCACGGCATCGGCATCGCGGGCGATCGGCGGCGGGACGGAGCTCGGCGGATCGGCAGTCGGATCGAACGCCTGCTGCGCGAGCCGCGCTTCCGAAGCCGCGTGAGCGAGCTGCGCGCGGCCTACGCGGCCTACGCCGAGAATCGCGTGGCGGAACGGGCGGTCGAGTCGCTCCTCGCACGGCAGGGGCGGGCGCACGAGCCATGAACGGACCCTGGCTCGACGCCCTGATCCTCTATCTGATCGGCCTCTTCCTCGTCCCCAACTTCCGAGCCGGCGGGGTGCCGCGGCGGCTGGCCGAGGTGATCTATCAGCCGTTCATTCGGCTGGGGCTCTGGTACCGGTGGTCGATGTACGCCCCGGAGGTGCCCGAGGCCACCCGCCTCGGGCTGACCGGCATCGTGAAGGACGACGGCTCGTTCGAGATCGTGCCGCTGCCGGGCTGTGACGAGGGCGCCGGGTTCGGCAAGGCCCGCGGCCTGCGGTTCATCGCGTGGCAGTGGGCGCTGTGCGACCCGATGACGGATTTCCTCAAGCCGGCTCTATGCGACTACGCGTTGCGCCTGTGGCGGCGCCGGAGCCCCGCCGCGGGGCGTGGCCCGGGGCGACCCGTGGCGGTCGAGGTCCGCGTCTACCGCTATCCGTCGCCCGCGCCCGGGCAGCGCGACGAGCCCGCCGAGCCCGAAGTGCGCACCGTCTTTTCCCGGGCGGTGGAGGAGTAGCGGTGCCGGGCTGGTGGCACGAGCTCTTCCACGCGCCGGTCGACCCGTCGTCGCTGGCGCTCTTCCGGGTTCTCCTGGGTGGGCTGATCGTCGCCAACGCGACCCTCTACGCTCGCGATGCTCGTGCGCTCCTCGATCCCGACGGCATGTTCTCTTTCGGCGCCTGGAAGAACGGCCCGGACCGCCACCTCTTCTCGGTCCTCCGTTGGCTGCCCGCCTCTCGCCGCTCGGTCACCGCGGTCATCGCGGTGTACGGCGCCGCCGGGGCTTGCCTCGCGGTCGGATGGGGCACCCGGTGGGCGGCCGCGGCCGCGCTTCTCGCCGGGGTCTCCTTGAACCATCGCAACCGCTACGTTCTGCACTCCGGCGACGCGCTGTTGCGGGTGATGACTCTGTTGATGATCTTCTCGGACGCGGGCGCGGTCTGGTCGATCGATGCCGCCGCGAGCCGGCCTGCGGCGGCGGCGGGCTCGCCGTGGGCTCTGCGCCTCATGCAGCTCCAGCTCGCTCTCCTCTACCTGCAGACGGCGCTCTACAAGCTGAAGGGCCGGACCTGGCGGCAGGGCACGGCCAGCCACTACGCCACGCGGCTTCGAGCCCATCGCCGCCGGCGGCTCCCCGATTGGCTCGACGGCGTCGTCGCCCACCGGGCGGCGACCCACGGAGCGCTGGCGGCGGAGCTCGCGGGTGGAACGCTCGTCTGGTTCGATCGCACGCGCCTGCTCGCCATCGGCGGACTCGTGGCACTGCACCTCTCCCTGCAGCTCCTGATGCGGCTGCATCTGTTCCAGTGGACCATGCTCGCCTCGCTGGTCCTGTTCTTCCCGGGAGAGACGACGGCCCGCCTCGTCGAGCTCTTGTGGAGCTAGCCTACGGCGGCTCGCGACGAAAGCCGGTGAGACGTTCAGGCTAGAGCTCTCGGAGCCGCCGCTCGATGCCGTCGGGTCGGCCTTCGAGGCGCCAGAGCCCATGCAGGCTCAGGCAGTAGACGGCCGCGCCCAGGGGGATCTTGATCAGCAGGGACAGCCAGCTGCCGCCCGCGGAGAAGAGGTCGAGGGGCAGCGCCCGATCGGCGATCAGGATGGCGCCGACCATCGCCGCCGCCGCCAGAAGGGGCCGCCGAAGCTGGCGCAGGATCTCGACGACGCTCATGCCGACGGTCTCCCTGAGCAGGTAGGCGTTCAGGTACATGTAGGCGAGGCCCGCCACGACGATGCTCCAGATCGCGCCGATCAGGCCGTAGAGCGCCGTGCCGAGGATGAACGCCGGCAGGTGCAGCAGCGCGTAGAGCAGGCTCACGCGAAACATCAGCCGGGTCCTGCCGAGCGCCATCACGCACGATCGGGCGGCGGACAGGGTCGCCCGCAGGCCGAGAAACGGCACCAGCACGACGAGCA
>JAHEKO010000009.1:16847-20993 GCA_024638355.1 Acidobacteriota bacterium | reverse complement strand
CGGGGGGAGGAGGACGGTCAGTCTGTCGAAGCACCCCAGGATTCTCCTGATCGACAACGACGAGAACGACCGGGCGCTGGCGTCCATGGTCATCTCGAAGGACTTTCCCGGTGCGCGCATCCGGGAGATCGAGGACGCCGGCGCCTTCGCCCGGGCGTTGGCGCGGGAGAACCTGGACCTGGTGCTGACCGAGCAGAAGCTCGAGTGGTCCGACGGCCTCACGGTGCTCAAGACCGTGCGCGAGAGCCGGCCCGAGGTGCCGGTGGTGATGCTGACCTCGGTGCGCGACGAGGAGCTGGTGGTCGAGGCGATGAAGGCGGGCCTCTCCGACTGCGTCTTCAAGTCGTCGAAGGCCTACGTGCGCCTGGCCGACGCGGTCGCCGAGGCGCTCGACCGCGCGGCGACCGACCGGCTGGTGGCGCGCAACGAGCCTTGGCTCCAGACCCTTCTCGAGCGAGCTGGGGTCGGCGTGTTCCGCTCCACGCCCGATCAGCGGCTGATCGAGGCCAACCCCGCCCTGCTCAAGATACTCGGGGTGAGCTCGGTCGCCGAGGCGCTCGAGGTCGAGCTGCCGATCTACTCCTTCCGCAACGACCCGAAGAGCGATCGGGTGACCCAGGTGGGCGCTCGCGGCGAGCGGCAGTCGCGCGCCGTCGAGATCGAGCGCCCAGACGGCGAGAGGGTCTGGCTCAATCTGACCGAGATCCTGCTGCTCGACGTCGACGGCGACATCGTGGTCGACGCCCTGGTGCAGGACATCAGCCACCTGAAGCAGATCGAGGAGCAGACGACCGAGCGCCTGGAAGAGCTCGAGCGCACCAATGCCGACCTCACCGAGTTCGCGTCCGTCGCCGCTCACGAGCTGCGCGAGCCGCTGCGGATGGTGGAGAAGTACGCCGACCTGTTGAAGGAAGACACCGAGGGACAGCTCAACGTCGAGGCGGTCAAGTCCCTCGGCTTCGTGCGCGACGGCGCTCGCCGCCTGAGCGCGCTGCTCGAGGATCTGCTGTCGTTCACCCGCATCACCAGCGGCTGGCAGACGTTCAGCGCCTGCGACTGCGACGCGCTGGTCGACGACACCCTGCGCCAGTTCGAGGACGAGATCACCGCCGGCGAGGCCGAGATTCAGCGCGAGCGGCTGCCGACCATCCTCGCCGACCCCACCCAGATGGCCCAGGTCTTTCAGAATCTGGTCGGCAACGCGCTCAAGTTCCGCAGCAAGGAGCCGCCCAAGATCCGGATCTCGGTTCTGCGCGGCAGATCCGAGTGGGTCTTTTCCGTCAAGGACAATGGAGTCGGCATCGAGGCCGACGAGCTCGACAGCGTGTTCACGATCTTCCGTCGCCTGCACCCCGAATACACCGGCACCGGCATCGGCCTGGCGATCTGCCGGCGAGTCATCGAGCGGCATGGCGGTCGGATCTGGGTAGAATCGAAGCCCGGCAAGGGCTCCACCTTCTCCTTCACCATTCCCATCCGGCGCAACCAGAACGCCGGTCGTAGGAGCCTTGCCCGACCCGAGTCGACCCAGGAGATCAACGGTTGAGCGCCGCCCCCATCCGCGTCCTCCTCATCGAAGACAACCCCGGCGACGCCCACCTGGTCGAGCGCTATCTCAGCCGCGAGCCCCGGTCCGAGATCGAGCTCGAGCACGCCAATCGGGTCGGCCTCGGGCTGGACGCTCTGCGGCGGGCCCCGGTGGATCTGGTGCTGCTAGACCTCAACCTCCCCGACAGCCGCGGCCTGGCCACCTTCGAGAAGGTGCATTCGAGCTATCCGGAGATCCCGAAGATCGTGATGACCGGGCAGGACGACCGATCGCAAGCGGTGGAGGCGGTGCGGCAGGGCGCGCAGGACTACCTGGTCAAGGGCAAGGTCGATACCGAGCTTCTGGTGCGGTCGATTCGGTACGCGCTCGAGCGCAGCCGTGCGGACGAGCGGCTGCGCGAGAGCCAGCAGCGCTTCGAGATGGCCGTGCGCGGGGCCAATGACGGCATCTGGGACTGGGACCTGGACCGAGACGAGATCTATTTCTCGCCTCGATGGAAGGAGATTCTGGGTTACTCGGACGACGAGATCGGCACCCATCCGGACGACTGGTTGAACAAGGTGCACCCCGCCGACCTCGACTCTCTCAAGCAGGCGCTGGCGAATCATCTCGGCGGCGAGACCGAGCATTTCGAGAGCGAGCACCGCGTTCTCGGCCGCGACGGCAGCTTTCGGTGGGTGTTGAGCCGGGGCATCTCGTTCCCCGGGCACGAAGGTCGGCGCATCGCGGGCTCCCTGACCGACATCCACAATCGCAAGACGCACGAGCAGCAGCTCCAGCACGACGCGATGCACGACCCGTTGACCCGGCTGCCGAACGCGGTGCTGCTCTTCGACCGGCTGAGCGTCGCTCTCGCCCAGGCGCGCCGGCGCGCCGACTACAAGTTCGCCGTGCTCTTCTTCGATCTGGACCGCTTCAAGAGCGTCAACGACTCGCTCGGCCATGCGATGGGAGATCGGCTGCTGGTCGCCGTTGCGCGGCGGCTACGGGCCCTCTTGCGGCCGGGCGACACGGTGGCCCGGCTGGGCGGCGACGAGTTCGCCATCCTGGCCAACGGCATCGAAGATCCCAGCGACGCGACGCGCATCGCCGATCGCATTCACGAGGAGCTGCGGCGCCCGATCGACCTCGACGGCCGCGAAGTGACGACCAGCGCCAGCGTCGGCATCACGCTGAGCTCGGACGGCTACCGCCGGCCCAAGGACATGCTGCGCGACGCCGACACGGCGATGTACCGGGCCAAGTCGCTCGGACGCGCACGCTACGCGCTGTTCGACGAAGAGATGCATCATCATGCCGAGGAGCTGCTGCGCCTGGAGGCGGACCTGCGGCAGGCGGTGGAGAGCAGCCAGTTCGAGATTCACTACCAGCCGGTCATTCAGCTGCGGACCGGCGAGCTGGGCGGCCTCGAGGCGCTACTCCGCTGGCAGCATCCCACCCGCGGCCTGGTCCAGCCCGGAGACTTCTTGGACGTCGCGGAGGAGACCGGCGAGATCGTCGCCATCGGCTGGAAGGTATTGCACGAAGCCTGCAGCCAGATGGCCGTCTGGCACCAGCAGCTGCCGTTCAGCGAGCTCCTGGCGGTGAGCGTAAACATCTCCGATCGGCAGCTGGTCGAGACCGACTTCGCGGATCGCGTGCAGAGCGTCCTGGAGCGCACCGGCTTTCATCCCAGCAAGCTGCGGCTGGAGATCCACGGCCGGCTGCTGCTCGAAGAGCCCGAAGCGACCCTGCAGAAGCTCGGTCAGCTCAGCGACGTGGGAGTGGAGCTCCACTTCGACGACTTCGGTACCGACGTGTCGTCGCTCAAGCAGATGCTCGAGCTGCCGTCGAGCGCGATCAAGGTCGACCGGAACTACGTGGCCGGCCTCACGGCGTCGCCCGAGGATCAGGAAGTGGTCCGCCGCCTGGTGAGGGTGGCGCGCAGCCTCGGAATGCGGGTGATCGCCGAGGGAGTCGAGACCGCGGAGCAGCTCAAGGCTGTCCGCGAGGCGGGATGCGACTGCGGCCAGGGCTTCTACTTTTCGCGCCCGCTGCCGGCCGCCGAAGCGCGCGAGCTGCTGCTGCGCCGGCCGCGCTGGTAGGCGGGCAAGAAAAAGGCCCCGCCGGGCGGCGGGGCCTGAATGCGACTGCGTCGCCGGGACGCGTCAGTGGATCTCGATCTGGCGCGGCTTGATCTCGTCGGCCTTGAGAACCGAGATGGTCAGCAGTCCGTTGTCGAACTTCGCCTCGACCTTGTCCGGATTGACGGTGCCGGGGAGCGTGAAGGAGCGCGAGAAGCTGCCGTAGGCGCGCTCGACGCGGTGGTAGCTGTTCTTGTTCTCCTCGTCCTCCCACTTCCGCTCGCCGGTCAGCGTCAGCACCTTGTTCTCGACGGTGATGTTGACGTTGTCCTTGGTCAGGCCGGGGAGCTCGGCGGTGAACTCGAAGCTCTCCTCGGTCTCGCGGATGTCGACCGCCGGCAGCCAGGCGTCGGTCCGGAGACCCTCGCGGCTGAGCGCGCCGAACGGGCGGAAGATGTCGTCGCTGAGCAGCTGGTCCAGGTTGCGGAAGAGCGGCTCACCGAAGACGGCGGTACGGGGAAAACGGGTCAGGCT
>JAHEKO010000009.1:3428-16747 GCA_024638355.1 Acidobacteriota bacterium | reverse complement strand
CGGATCTCGCCTTCGGCAGTCACGCCCTCGATCAGATGGCCGGAGCCGATATTCGAGGTCATGATGATCACCGTGTTCTTGAAGTCGACGGTGTGCCCTTGAGCGTCGGTGGCGCGTCCGTCGTCGAGGATCTGCAGCAAGACGTTGAAGACCTCGTGATGCGCCTTCTCGATCTCGTCGAAGAGGATCACGGAGTAGGGCTTGCGCCGGACGGCTTCGGTCAGCTGGCCGCCCTCCTCGTAGCCGACGTAGCCGGGAGGCGCGCCGATCAGACGCGACACCGCGTGCTTCTCCATGTATTCGCTCATATCGATGCGGACCATGTTGTCCTCGCTGTCGAAGAGCGCCTCGGCCAGGGTCTTGGCGAGCTCGGTCTTGCCGACGCCGGTCGGCCCGAGGAAGATGAACGAACCGATCGGGCGGCGGGGGTCCTTGATACCGGAGCGGGCCCGGATGATCGCGTCCGCGACCAGGCTCACCGCCTCGTTCTGGCCGATCACCCGGCGGTGCAGGATCTCGTCGAGCCGCAGCAGCTTGTCGCGCTCGCCTTCGACCAGACGGGTGACCGGAATGCCGGTCCACTTCGAGACGATCTCGGCGATCTCCTCCTCGGTGACCTCCTCGCGCAGCAGCCGCTCCGCGCCCTGCCGGCGGCCGAGCCGCTCCTCCTCGTCTTTGAGCCGTTGCTGGAGCTCGGGCAGCTGGCCGTGGCGTAGCTCGGCGGCGCGGTCGAGATCGTAATCGCGCTCCGCTTTCTCGATCTGCAGCCGGATCTGCTCGATCTGTTTGCGCAGGGCGCGCACCTCGCCGATCGCCTCCTTCTCGGCCTCCCACTGCGCCCGCATGGCGTCGGCTTGCGCCTTCAGGTCCGCCAGCTCCTTGCGCAGCGACTGCAGCCGCTCCTTGCTCGACTTGTCCTTCTCCTTCTTGAGGGCCGCCTCCTCGATCTCGAGCTGCATCACCCGCCGGGTGGTCTCGTCGAGGTCGGTGGGCATGGAGTCGATCTCGGTCCGGATCATGGCGCCGGCCTCGTCGACCAGGTCGATCCCCTTGTCGGGCAGGAAGCGGTCGGTGATGTAGCGGTTCGAGAGGACCGCGGCCGCCACCAGGGCGTTGTCCTGGATCTTCACTCCGTGGTGCACCTCGAAGCGCTCGCGCAGACCGCGCAGGATCGAGATCGTGTCCTCGACCGTCGACGGGTCGACCATCACCGGCTGGAAGCGCCGCTCGAGCGCAGCGTCTTTTTCGATGTACTTCCGATACTCGTCGAGCGTGGTGGCTCCCAGGCAGTGCAGCTCGCCCCGCGCCAGCATCGGCTTGAGCAGATTGCCGGCGTCGGTCGAGCCCTCCGTGCGCCCGGCGCCCACGATGTTGTGAATCTCGTCGATGAACAGGAGCACCCGGCCCTCGCTCTCCTTGATCTCGTTCAGCACCGCCTTGAGGCGCTCTTCGAACTCGCCGCGGTACTTGGCGCCGGCGAGCAGCGAGCCCATGTCGAGCGAGAAGATCGATCGGTCCTTGAGCCACTCGGGCACGTCGCCGCGCACGATCCGCTGGGCGAGCCCCTCGACGATCGCCGTCTTGCCGACGCCGGGCTCGCCGATCAGCACCGGGTTGTTCTTGGTCTTGCGCGACAGGATGCGCACGACGCGGCGGATCTCGGAGTCGCGGCCGATCACCGGATCGAGCCGGCCTCGGCGCGCCTGCTCGACGAGATCGACTCCGTACTTGTCGAGCGCCTCGTAGGCTTGTTCCGGCGTCGCGCTGGTCACGCGCTGGCTGCCGCGCACGGCGCGCAGCGCTTCGAGGAATCGATCTCGATCGACGCCGGCCTCGCTCAGCAGTCGCCCGGCGGCGGTGCCCGTGCCTTCGGCGAGGAGCGCCAGCAGGAGATGCTCGACCGACACGTACTCGTCCTTCAGCCGCTTGGCTTCCTTTTCGGCCGCGACGAGCGTCTGCTGGAACCGCTGGGTGACGTAGATCTTGCCGGGCTCGCCGCCGCTCGAGACGCTCGCGCGGCGGCCCAGCTCGCGGCGCACGCCGTCGGCGAGGGGCGCCGTCTCGACGTCCATCCTGGCGAGCAGCCGCGGCACGAGGCCGGCGGAGTCGTCGAGCAGGGCGAGCAGCAGGTGCTCGCCGTCGATTTCCTGGTGGCCGTGCTCCACGGCGACCGTTTGGGCCGCCTGCACGGCTTCCTGCGATTTCTGGGTCAGTTTGTTCTCGTTCATCGTCGTTCCATCAACGCCGCGGATCGAAGTCCGAGGCTTCCTCGAGTTGTTCGTAGAGCCGGCGCTGGCGGTCGTCGAGCTTCTCGGGCACCATCACCCGGATCTCCGCCAGGAGGTCGCCGAAGCTGCCGCTACCGGCCGGGAACCCCTTGCCGCGCAGCCGGATCTTGCGACCCGACGACGAGCCGGGGGGGATCTTCAACGTGACCGTGCCGTCGAGCGTGGCGAGGGTCGCCTGGCCGCCGAGCGCGGCCTCCGACGGCGTGACGGGCAGCATGGTCTTGAGATGCGCGCCGTCGAGCGTGAAGTTGGGGTGGGGCAGGAGGTCGACGGTGAGGTAGAGATCGCCGCGGCGGCCTCCCCGATTGCCGCCCTGGCCCGACAGCCGGATCTTCTGGCCCGGGCGCACCCCTTTGGGAATGGTCACCCGCAGCGTGCGTTTCTTGCCGGTCGTGGGATCGGTCAGCTGGATCTCACGCTTGCCGCCGCGCCCGGCCTCCTCGAGCGAGAGCACGATCTTCGCCTCGTGGTCGAGTCCGACCGCGCGGGCCGCCGTTTCGCCGCCCGGAAAACCGGCCGCGCCCCCCGCGCCGCCCATGCCGCCGCCGAAGAGGGTCTCGAAGAAGGAGCTGAACGGGCTGCCTGCCCCGCCGCCGAACTCGATGCGCGTGCCCTGGCCGAAGCCGGAGCGTCCGCCGCTGCCGCCGAAACCGAACTGGGAGAAGATGTCCTCGAAGTCCGGCGGCGGCGCCCCGGTGCGCTGGGCCTGCTTCCAGGCCGAGCCGAAGCGATCGTACTTGGCCCGCTTGTCGGGGTCCTTCAGGACTTCGTAGGCTTCGTTGATGTCCTTGAATTTCTGCTCCGCCTCGGGACTCTTGTTGATGTCGGGGTGGAACTTGCGCGCCAGCTTGCGATAGGCCTTTTGCACCTCGTCCTTCGAGGCGCCCTTGGCCACATCCAGAATGGCGTAGTAGTCCCTGTAGTCCACCGATCTCCTCCAATCCTCGAGGCGCTAGAAAATCTTAGTCGTTGCCCCTCACATCCTGACAACGGGATTCTACAACCGTTCATTCCAGACCGCGTAGGCCCGGACCGGAAAGGGCGCCGAGAGGATCGGGCTAAGGCGCGCCGGCGGCCGAGAGATGCTCGCGAACGGCCGGCTCGAGCCGGGTGAGACCGGACTCGAGGCCGTAGTCGATCGCCTCTTCGGCCGACTTGCCGTCGACGTAGTACGACGACAGCGCGAGCAGCGCGCCGACCCGGTTGCCGCTTCCGCAGTGGAGCAGAATCGGTCGCTCGGACTCTTCGAGCAGCCGCGTGAGCTCGCGCGCGTTCGCTTCGGTCACGTCCGGCGCGCCGGCGACCGGCAGGTGGACGTAGCGCATCCCGAGGTCGGCGACGAGCGCGGCCTGATCCTCGATGCCCGGCTCGCCCTCGGTGCGCAGGTTGATCACCGTGCGATAGCCGGCGGCGGCCGCCTGCTCGAGCTGTTCGGCCGTCGGTTGACCGCCGCTCACGACCCCGTCCATGGGCTGCTTGGCGTTCGGTACGAGCGCGCTCCAGGCGGTGTCCTCGGTCTTGGCAGCGGGGGCGGGCGGCGGCGCTTCGGCAGGCGCCTCGGTGCTCGCCTGCTGACAGCCGAGGAGCAGGAGGATGGCGGCGGTGGTGGCGGTGGCGGTCAGAGCTTTCACGCTCGGCAGTATAGCGAGCCTCGTGTAGAGTGGCGCGCCGTGAGCCCGACTCTCTTCGATCGTGAGCTCATCGTGGTCACCGGCAAGGGGGGCGTGGGAAAGTCGGCTCTGGCCGCGACCCTCGGCACGCTTCTGGCCGAGAGGAAGCGGGTCCTGGTTCTCGAGGTCGATCCGCGCGAGAACGTCCATCAGCTCTTCGGCGCTCCGCCTTCCGACGGCGAGTTCGTCGGCGTCGGCCCACGGCTCCACCTACAGAATCTCAAGCCCGGCCAGGTCTTCGACCAGCTCATTCGGGAGAAGCTCCGCATTCCGCAGCTGGTCAAGCGGGTGCTCAAGAGCCCGATCTACCAGCAATTCACCGGAGGCGCCCCCGGTCTCGAGGAGATGGCGGTGCTCGGTCACGCCCTGCGAGCCCTGCGCGGACTGTCGCCCAAGGCGCCTCAGGTCGACGTCGTGGTGCTCGACGCACCGGCCACCGGCCACGGCGTCTCGCTCCTGGCCGCACCCCTCCTGGTGGGCGAGGTCATCCAGCACGGCCCGATCGGGGGCATGACGCGCGAGGTCGCGGATCTGGTCGCCGATGCCGAGCGCACCGGCATCGTGGTGGTCACCCTGGCCGAGGAGATGCCGGCGACGGAGGCGATCGAGCTCCGCGCCATGCTCGATCAACGCCTCGGCCGCCGGCCCGATCTGCTGGTCGTCAACCGCCTCTATCCGCCTGCCGCCGGCTCGGCCGAAGACGACCCCGCCGCGAAGCTCTGGCGCCGCCGCCGCCGGCTCAACGAGCACGAGCTCGAACGGCTGGGCCGGGCCTGGCCCGAGCCGCGGGCCGAGTTGCCGCTCCTTCCGCTCGAGCGGGGCGAGGAGCTGATCGCCAGGCTGACCGCGGACCTGCGGCGCGAGCTGGGGCTCGGGGCGGCGCCATGAAGGGCGGGAGCGAGCTCGCGCCGTTGGTCATCGTCGTCGGCGGAGGCGGCGTCGGCAAGACGACCCTCGCCGCCGCCCTCGGCTTGCGCTCGGCGCAGGACGGCACCGACACCCTGGTCATGACCTTCGACCCGTCGATGCGCCTGAAGGACACGCTGGGTGTCGGAGACAGTGCTCGCGATCGCGAGGTCGAGGTGGCGAGCGGCACGCCCGGGCGACTCGACGCCAGCCTGCTCGACGCGGGCGCGACCTTCAACCGGCTGGTCGAGCGCTACGCCCCCGATCCGGCGGCGGCGGAGCGCATCCTGTCGAATCGCTACTACAACCACCTGTCGGGCGGCCTCTCCGGGATTCTCGAGTACATGGCGGTCGAGCGGCTCTTCGAGGTGGCCAGCGCCGGACGATACGCGCGGGTCGTGCTCGACACGCCGCCCACCCGCGAGGCACTCGACTTTCTCGAGGCGCCGAATCGCATCGTCGACTTTCTCGACAGCGGCGTCTTGAAGGTCGCTCTCAAGGACTGGTTCGATGCCGACGGCCATCTCAAGCCGGCCCGAAGGTTCGGCGCGGTTGGCCGGCGCTTCGAGCGCTTTCTCGACGAGCTCATCGGCCTCGATCTGCTGCGCGACATGGCCGAGTTCTTTCAGGCCTTCGGCCCGCTCTTCGAGGGGTTCCGGGAGCGCGCCGAGAGCGTGCGCGGTCTGCTGCGTTCGCGCGACACGCTGTTCGTATTGGTGACCGGTCCCGCCGAGGAAGAGATCCCGGACCTGCTCTTCTTCGCCCGCCGGTTGGTCGAGAGCGGCCATCGACTCGGTCCGATCGTCGTCAACCGGGTCCATCCGCGTCTGGAGGGCGCTCGGCGGCCGGCGAAGATCGATCGCGCGGACGGTGTCGGACTCCTCGCCTGGATGGGCGAGCGGGATCACCAGGGCCTCTCCAGCCTTCGCGGCCTCCTCGACCCCCGGCAGGCCCTGGCGGCGCTGCCCCTGCTGAGCGAGGCGCCGACCGACCTCGAGGGGCTGTCGGCGCTCGCCGATCGGTTGATGCGAGCGCTCGAGAGCTAGCGATTCCGGCGCTCGACGCATCGTTTTGCCGCGGTGCGGAATAAGCGGCCGTATGGGCCTGTTGACATGTTTGCCGCAGTGCGGTATAAATGCCTTGACGCGGCGCGGCAAACACGTCGCGGTCAAGACGGGCGGCAGTCAAACACGTCCGGTTGTGAGGTTCCAAATGGTTCGCTTGATCAAACGTTACGAGAGCAGAAAGCTGTACGACACCGAGGAGAGTCGGTACGTCTCCCTCGACGAGATCGCCGCCTTCGTCCGCGGCGGTCAAGAGGTTCGGGTCGTCGATAACGCGACCTCCGAAGACGTTACGGCACACACCTTGACGCTGGTGATTCTCGAAGAGGGCAAAGCGGGGAAGTCCGTACTCCCCACGGAGCTGATGCACGACCTGGTGAGAGCCGGAGAGCGCGCCTTCTCGACCGGGATGGAGCAGGTCCAGTCGGGCGTCGATCGGCTCGTGCAGGCGTCGATAGACCGCGTCGCGCCGCTGCGTCAGGCGCGGGAAGAGATGGGCGTGCTGCGCACGCGCCTCGAGGCGCTCGAGCACTCGCTGCACGGTTTGGAAGCGGCGCCGCCCGTCAAGAAGAAGAGCGCCACCAAGGCGCCTCGGAAAGTTGCGAAAAAGAAGAAGAAGGCCGTCAAGAAGGCCAAACCTAGGAAAACCGCCGTCGCCAAGAAGTCGACGGCTCGACGTCGGGCGAGCAAGAGCGTTCGCTGAAGCCGCCCGTCATTCTGGAGGAAACCATGGCTACAAAGAAGAAGAAGAAGACCACCGACGAGATGCGCGAATCGGCCCATCAGATCTGGCTCGCCGGCCTGGGCGCCCTGTCGGTCGCCGAAGAAGAGGGCACCAAGCTCTTCAAGCGGCTGGTGAAAGAGGGACAGAGCTTCGAGAAGCGCGGCAAGCAGCGCCTCGAGTCGATGCAGGGCAAGGTCGAGGACAGGGTCGATGACGTGCGCGACAAGGCGGAGTCGACCCTCGATCGCCTCGGCTCGTCCTTCGACGAGAACGTGGCCGCGACGCTCAAGCGACTCGGCGTGCCGAGCCGCCACGAGATTCAGCGGCTGACCAAGCGGGTCGAGGAGCTGACCGCCAAGGTCGACGCTCTGCGGCCCAAGAGCGCTCCGAGGACGCGAGCCAAGTAGGTCGGCGGGTCGAACACACGCCGCATGGCTAGCTCAGCGGAGAATCGACCCAAGATCGGGCTCGCCCTCGCTGGGGGCGGGCTCGAGGGAGCGGTGTACGAGATCGGCGCCCTCCGAGCACTCGACGAGTGTCTCGAGGGCGTCGATTTCAACTCGCTCGACGTCTACGTCGGTGTCTCGGCCGGGAGCTTCCTGGCCGCCAACCTGGTCAATCAGCTGACCCCGTCACAGATGTGCCGGGCGATCGTCAAACAGGAGCCCGGCGAGCATCCGTTCCACAGCGGCATCTTTCTAACGCCGGCGCGAGGCGAGCTCACCCGAGCGGTCACCTCGGTGCCGAAGCTCTTTCTCGAGGCGCTGCAGAAGTACCTGTCGAATCCCGCCGATCGCAGCCTGCTCGACGCGATGACCCGCCTCGGGCGGGCCCTTCCGGTCGGCATCTTCGACAACGACAGGATTCGCGCCTTCCTCACCGAGATCTACTCGATGAAAGGCCGCACCGACGACTTTCGCGAGCTCGCGACCAAGCTGGTGGTAGTGGCGGTCGACCTCGATTCGGGCGCGCCGATGCGCTTCGGAGAACCGGGGCACGACCACGTACCCATCTCCAAGGCGGTGCAGGCGTCGACCGCCCTGCCGGGGGTCTACACACCGGTCGAGATCGAGGGCCGGCACTATGTCGACGGCGTGCTGAGCAAGACGCTCCACGCCTCGGTCGCGCTCGACAACGGCGTCGACCTGCTGCTCTGCGTGAATCCGATCGTGCCGGTCGACACCATGACCGCGGTCGAGCGCGGGGTGATGCGGCGAGGTCAGCTGATGAATCGCGGCCTGCCGTCGGTGCTGTCGCAGATGCTGCGCACGATGATCTACTCGCGGATGAGGGTCGGGATGAAGTCGTACGAGGGCCGCTACGGCGACTCCGAGGTGGTGTTGTTCGAGCCCCGGCGCGACGACTACCGGATGTTCTTCAACAACATCTTCAGCTGGGCTTCGCGCCGCGACGTTTGCGAGTACGCCTACCGCGCGACCCTGCGCGACATCCGGGAGCGCCGCGAAGAGCTCGAGCCGATCCTGGCGCGGCACGGCATCGGCTTGAAGCGCGAGGTGCTCGAAGATCGCGAACGCGACCTGTGGAAGTACGTGGGCCTCACTCACGACGGCCCGCGCCTGGTGGCGCCCCCCGAGCCGCCGACCACCGAGGAGCTCGAACGTCTCCTCGACCGGCTCGAAAGCGCTATCGAGACGGCCTAGCCGCCCCGCGCGGCGGCAGCGGCCTGTCCTCGAGTTTCCAGAAGAATGCGCCCTCGCGCCGGCGCCGCTCTGCGGCGCTGAGGCCGCGATAGCCGCAGGGCGGCTTGCGCCAGCGGCGGGTGAGGCTGAGCGGTAGCCAGCCGAAAGGCAGGTAGTAGAAGAGCAGGTCCCAGTCGCGGAAGAAGCGGTGCACGGCGTTGCGTGCCGGCGATCGGAGACGATCGCGCGCGTGCCCCTGGAGCTTCCAGACCCAGGCGAGCGGTAGAAAGAGGAGCCGCTTGCCCTTCGCCTCGCGGAAGCGCCGGCGCAGCAGCCGCCACTGGTAGGGCCAACGGCCGTAGCGCTCGACGTGGCGGTCGAGCCGCTTCTGCATCGCATGGCGGATCTTCTCCGCCACGCCCCGCATCCCCTCGCGATCGCAGTTCTCGAGATCCGTCAGGCCGGCCTCGCGCACCATCGCCGCGACGTCGACCGGCTTGCCGATGACGAAGATCAGCCGCGCCGGCAGCGCCAGATACCAGAGGAACGGGAAGATGATGGCCAGCACCGCCCAGGGGAGCGGCAGGAAGGGCACCTTGAAGAGGCGCATCATCAACGCGTCGAGCGGCTTGATCATGAAAGCGAAGGGGATCACCCACTCGGCGTTGACGACGTAGATCGGCACCACCGGAGCGTTGTTGCGCGCGGCATGGATGACGAAGCTCGAGCTGAAGCGCTGGAGCTGGTAGCGCCGCCTGAAGCCCTTGCCGATACCGGGTACGCCCTCCGGGTAGTAGAGAACGCGGTCGCCCCGCTGCAGCAGACGGTCGAAGTTGTCGAACGTCATGTCGACGCCCCCGGCGCGCCGCCAGAAGTTGTCGATGCCGAACGGCCGCATCCACCAGGTCGCCGACAGCGTCTTCTCGAACACCGAGCGGCACTTGTGATCCGCATCCGGCTGCTCGCGCCGGTAGATCTCGCTGTCGAGCACGATTCCGTCCCACGGAAACGCGCTGCCGCTGTGGTTTGCGGCGAGGATCGCCGGCCCGTCGGGAGGCAGGTTCTGCAGGCCGAGCAGTCGGGGCCGGAAGTAGTGGCGGGAGAGCGGCGCCAGGAACGTCTCGACCATGTCGAGCATGTAGTCCGGGTCGAGCGGGTCGTAGGTGTCGGGCGAGGTGCCGTCGCGTTTCATCTATCTTTCCCTGCGCAGTCCGATCATCACGCCTCCGCCGAAAAGGAGGATCGCCAGCCAGGTCGGCCCCTTCAGGGCGGCGACGATCGCTCCGGCGACGAACAGGAAGCCGGCGAAGACCGTTCCGCGGATGCCCGAGAAGGGGTTTTCCCGCGGTTGGCGCGTGGTCTGCTCGAGCACGCGCAGACCCTCCGTCACGAGCATCGGCGCCTTGACCAGGGCGTCCACCAGCTCCGGCGCGCCGCGCAGTCCCTCTCGCGCGATTCGCAACGGGCTGAATTGACGGGCGAAGATCCGGCCGATATGGACCTTCGACACCTCGATCACGTCGAAGCCGGGGTTGAGGATCTGGCCGACCCCCTCGAAGGTGACGATCGCCTTGACCATCAACACCAGCTCGACCGGGAAGTACATGTTGTAGCGGACGCCGCGGCTGACCGATTCGAGGATCAGCTGGCCCATCGAGTACTCGTGGAACGTCGGGTTGCGCTGCCAGCGGCTCGAGATCTCCTCGACCTCGCGACGAAAGCCGCGCGGGTCGCTGCGGGACACCGGCTCGGCCAGCGCCGCCAGGTAGCGGGCCGCGTTCTCCGAATCGCCCATCACCAGGCAGTAGTAGTAGTAGAGGAGGTTGCGCCGCAGATCGTCGTCGAAGCGCCCGACCATTCCCAGATCGATGAAGCCGATGCGGTTGCCGTCGAGCAGCAGGAGGTTGCCGGGGTGGAGGTCGGCGTGGAAGAAGCCGTCCTGGTAGAGCATCTGGATGATCGCGCCGGCGCCGAGGTTGGTCAGGCCGTTGCGCTCGGCGCGGGTGAGGGTCAGGGCCTCCGCCGAGTCGGGCTTGACGCCGTCGAGGAACTCCATGCAGAGGAGGTTCCGGGTCGACAGCTCCCGGTAGATCGCCGGGAAGACGATCTCGTGGTCCTCGCGGAAGTTGGCGGCGAAGTTCTCGGCGTTGTCGGCCTCGCGCAGCAGATCGACCTCGCGCAGCGTGTAGTCGCAGAACTCGTCGAGCACCCGCTTGGGCTGGAGCCTCTTGAGGAAGAGCTGAAGCGAGCGCCCCAGGATCCGCAGCAGGATCACGTCGCGCTCGATCGTGCGGCGGATGCCGGGCTTGACCAGCTTGAGCACCACCTCGTCGCCGTCGAGGGTGCGGGCGCGGTGGGTCTGGCCGATCGAAGCCGAGCCCGTCGGCGTCGACTGGACCCAGGAGAAGACGTCGTCGATCGGACGCGCGACCTCCGTCTCGATCCGCGCCACGAAACGCTCGAAGGGCAGGGCGGGCAGCCGGTCGAGGAGCTTCTTGAGCTCGTCGGTGATCTCGCGCGGCAGGATGTCTTCGCGCAGGCTGAGGATCTGCCCGAGCTTGATGTAGGTCGGCCCGAGCGCCTCGAGCCGGCGCCGCAGCTGGACCGGAAAGGGCAGATTGACGTAGCGCGACGAGGTGAGCGGCAGGACCAGCCAGGAGAGGACCCGCGCCCATTGGAACCAGAAGCCGCGCCGATCGCGCGGCCGGGCGCGAACGAAGGCGACCAGGCCGCCGAAGAGCAGGCCGATCAGGTGCCGCTGGGTGGTGAAGTAGCGTCGAACCAGGCCCGGCGGCCTGCGCTCCTCGAGCACCTCGAACGCGGGCTCGGCCTCGCGGGCGCCAACTTTCCCGCTGATCGAGGCACCGCTCACGTCAGCCACATCGGGATTCTAGCCTGACCTTGCCACCAACCCTCGCCTCGGGCACGGACCTTCCCCCCGGCGGCCTCGCGGCCCGCCAAGCACCCCCCTGGTTGTAATGAGGCGCGAAGTATAGCACGAGGAGGCCGGACCCGGCTCAGTCGAGCCAGACCGTCACTTCGCCCACCCCCAGCTCGACGTCGAGACGCGCCGTTCCCGGCCCTTCGTTCCAGTCGACCTCGCTGCCGATGAGCATCGCCCGCTCCCCGCTCATGAAGCGGCTGGCGCCCCGCAGCCTGGCGTCGCCGACGCCGACGTCAAGCGCGACCCCCTCGACCGCCGACTCCGGCACCCAGACCCCCACCTCGCCCGCGCCCATGTCGACCCGGATGTCGCGTGTCGGTCCATCGATTCGCAGGCGGCCGGCGGTCATGTCCACCGACAGGACCGCCGTAGCGGGCATGCGGATGGTGGCGTCGACGTCGACCCGTGCGCGGCGCCAGGAGGCGAGTCCCTCGACCTCGAGATGCAGGCGGCGCGGGCTCGAGCGCCAGGCGATCTCGACGTCGTCGAGCAGCTCTTTGCAATCGCTGCGGCGCCACTCGCACTCGATCTCCATGACGATCTCGACCGTGTCGCCGGCGCCGGCCTCGATCTCGAGGTCGCCCGACAGGAAGTCGACGTGAAGGGCCTGCCCCGCGGCGAGCGGATGCGCGGCCTCGAACTTTCGGTAGTCGTCGGCCCGGGCCGGAAGCGCGGTGCCGAGGGCGAGAACGACGAGCGCTACGAGGTACTTCATGACTCCCTCCGAATCCAAACCGTACTACGCTCTTCCGACCTCCAGTGTTTCGGAAACTCACCCGCGACGCTCCCGCGAATCCGAGGTAGCCTTGAGAGATGGCGAACAGCGTGGTTCTGGGCATGCAGTGGGGCGACGAGGGCAAGGGCAAGATCGTCGACCTGCTCTGCGCGGCGTTCGACGCCGTGGTCCGCTTCCAGGGCGGCAACAACGCCGGCCACACCGTCAAGTTCCGCGATCGGCACTTCGCCCTCCACTTCGTGCCCTCCGGGGTCGTCCACGACGACAAGAAGTGCCTGCTCGGCAACGGCATGGTGATCGACCCCGACGCCCTGTTCGAAGAGCTCGCGAAGCTCGCCGAGGCGGGCGTCGAGGCCGGCGGCCGGCTGTTCATCTCGGATCGCGCACACCTCATCCTGCCCGCCCATCGGGCGCTCGACCGCGCCCGCGAGAAGGCGAGCGGCAGCGCCATGATCGGCACCACCGCCAAGGGCATCGGGCCGGCCTACGAGACCAAGGCATCGCGCGTCGGGCTGCGCATGAGCGATCTCTTCGCGTCCGACTTCGAGGCGCGCCTGCTACGCCTGCTCGAGCGGCTCGGCGGCGAGCTCGAGGGCTACGGCGAGCCGGCGCCCGACGCCGCCGCGGAGTCCGAGCGGTGCCGGGCCTGGGGCGAGCGGCTGCGGCCCTATCTGCGCAACAGCTCCTACCTCGTCAACGGCTGGATCGAAGCCGGCGAGTCGGTGCTCTTCGAGGGTGCCCAGGGCGCCTTGCTCGACATCGATCACGGCACCTATCCGTACGTGACCAGCTCGAACACCTCGGTCGGCGGCGTGGCCACCGGCAGCGGGGCGGCGCCGAGCGCGATCGACGGCGTGATCGGCGTCCTCAAGGCCTACACGACCCGCGTCGGCGGCGGCCCGTTCATCACCGAGCTCGAAGACGACGTCGGCGCCTTTCTCCAGGATCGCGGCAACGAGTTCGGCACCACGACCGGCAGGAAGCGCCGCTGCGGCTGGCTCGACGCCGTCGTCGCCCGCTACTCGCGCATGCTGAACGGCGTCGACTCGATCGCTCTCACCAAGATGGACGTGCTCGACACCCTGGACGAGATCCAGATCTGCACCGGCTACCGGATCGCCGGCGAGGTGCGGCGCGAGGTGCCCTCGACCCTCGACGAGCTGGCCGCGGTCGAGCCGGTCTACCGCACCGTGCCGGGCTGGAAGAGCGATACCGTCGGCATCGTCGAGTTCGACGAGCTGCCGCAGCGCGCCCGCGACTACATCGCGATCATCGAAGACGAGGTCGGCGCGCCCGTGGGCCTGGTCTCGACCGGGCCGCGGCGGGAGGAGACGCTCTTGCGCGGCG
>JAHEKO010000009.1:0-3328 GCA_024638355.1 Acidobacteriota bacterium | reverse complement strand
GACCTGGCCCGCCGCGTTCGGGAGTTCAGCCGGCCGCTGACCGACGCGGAGATCGACGTCGTCGCGTCGAGCCCGCTCCGCGCGCCGCGGCTGCTGTTCATCAAGAAGTACGCGGAGGAGACCGCCGCCGCGGCCCGGCGCGCGGATCGAGCCGTGCCCGAGGACGCCTACCGCCACGTGCTGTGGAGCTTTCTGCTGACCCGGACCTACGGACCCGAGTTCGCACGACGGGTCACCGACGCCCACGAGATCGGGGACACCGGCAACACCGAGGCGGATCACCGGATGGACTACAACAACAATGACATCGGCCGGCGCTATGCCGCCGAGGGCGTTCAGGAGGCGGAGCTCCTCGGGCGCGTTCGCACCGACGGGCGCGTGGTCCGCTCGCCTCGCTGAGGGCTTATTCCTCGGCGGCTCGGCGAAGCGACGCCACGAACTCGTCCGGCGTCTTGAGCTGCCACTCGCCGGCGCGGCGCTTCATGCCGCCGACCTTGGTGGGTCCGCCCGCGGCCGAGGGATGGACGAAGAAGGACGGGTAGCCCGTCACCCCGTAGCGCTCGGCGATGAACCGCTCGTTCGCGCCGCTCTCCGGGTTCAGCCGCACCTTGGTCATGTACTTCATGTAGCTCTCGACCTTCGCCCGGGTCAGGAGCTCGCCCTCGAGCTGCCGGCAGTAGCCGCACCACTCGGTGTAGAAGTAGACCGCGATCGGCCGTCCGTCCGCGCGGGCCTCCTGCAGGGCCTCGGCGAAGCCGTCGGCCCCCTCGTACCAGTCGTAGCTCGGCGTGAGAGTCCGGGTTTCGAGCTGCCGTGGAGCAGGGCTCGCCGCGGCTTGGGCGGGTGGGGGCTCGGCTCTTGGCTGCCGCGGGGCGGGAGCGGGCCGCGCGGGCGGCGGCGGCGGTGGCGGCGGTGGCGGTGCCTCGGCGCGCGGAGCGACTTCGGCAGGTCGGGTGCGAGCCGGCTGCGGGGCTGGGTCCGGCATCGCTATCACCTCGGGCGCGGGATCGGGGCGGAGCTCGCCGTAGGCGAGAATCGCCACCGCGATCGCCAGCAGAACCAGGAGGAGGGTCGTCATGCCCGACCGCGCCTCCGGCGGCGGCGGGGGAGCGGGGTCCCCGTCGATGTGGCGGCCGTGGAGGCGGCGCTCCCGGAACTTCTGGAAGACGATCCCGCACGCGGAGCACTCGTCTCCCGCCGCGACTTCGGTCCCGCACCGCGGGCATTCGACCCGATTCATGCCGGCACCATCATCGGAGACGCCGAAGAGCGGCGCTGTGAAGCCGTTCGCAGGCCGGGCGAGGCCGCCGACGTGGAATGGCTGCGGCAGGCGCCCGAAGACGCCTGCCGCGCGGATCGAATGGATCTTCCGCTATTGCGACGAGCCGGGGGCGGCGAACACGATGTAACCGACCTGCTCCGTCGTGTGATTGCGCTCGCTGTCGCCGATGGTGTCCTCGTCGATCACCAGCGGCAGGGTGGTGGCCGTGGGCGAGCCGAACACGTAGGCCCAGCCGCCGTTGCCGCCGTCGACTCCCGCCATGGTCACCACGCCGACCGTCGGCGTGGTGGCGAACGCGCTGTTGAAGGTGTAGTTGTAGGGCGGTGACTGCGTCACGCCGCGCACCGTGTCGGCGCCGAGAGCGGCCTCGAACTCCACGCCGCCCATCGAGCCGTGCCCGGCCTCGAAGACGATGATGCCGACCGTCTCGTTGGCTCGCGTAACGTCGGTGTCCTCGCAGACCGTCTTGCCGGTGATCAGCGTGGTCGCCGACGGCGGGTTCTGTCGGCTGGTGCCGCGATCCCAGAACACCGACCAGTCGGGGTCGTTGGAGCTCATCACCTGGCCGACGACCACCGGGCTGGTGAACGTCTGACCATACCCACCCTGGTTCTGGCCGACCCAGCTGTTGTTCTCGTCGGTGACCGTCGAGTTGTAGGTCGAGGCGCTGACCGCCACGCCGTCGATGGTGTGATCGCCCTCCTCGACGACGATGTAGCTGACCGTGTCCGCGGCCACGCTACCGACTCCGGCGCCCTGCAGTCGAACGTCGAAGCTCGAGCCCGTGACGTTGGAGATCCGGGTCACCACCGGAATGGTGTTGTTCTCGTAGCGGACCGTCGCCACGATCACCGGGCTGGTGTACGCATTGCCGAGGTTGACCGTGACGGCGCTCGCGCCGACGCCGCGGACGCTGCCCCACTCGATGATGTCGCCGGCGGTGGGCACGCAGATGTCCTGCGCCTCGTCGCAGCTCTGACCCGGGCACGGATCGCTGCCGGCCTGGCAATCGTTCACCGCGTCGCAAGTCTCGGCGCCGTCGCAGAAAAGCCCGTTGTCGCAGTTGGCGTCGTTGGCGATGTTGTCGCAGGAGTCGGTGCCCACGTTGCACGAGTCGTCGGTGCAGCCGACGCCGTCGTCGCAGGTGGGCGGCGTGCCGGCCTGGCAGTCGTTGATCGCGTCGCAGGTCTCGGCGCCGTCGCAGAACACGCCGTTGCTGCACAGACCGTCGTTCGGCACGTTGTCGCACGCGTCGGTCCCCTCGTTGCAGCTGTCGACGGTGCAGGAGACGCCGTCGTCGCAGTCGGGCGGCGTACCGGGCTGACAGTCGTTCTGCACGTCGCAGATCTCGGCGCCGTCGCAGAACAGGCCGTTGTCGCAGACCGCGTCGTCCGGCGTGTTGTCGCACTGGTCGGTGCCCTCGTTACAGCTGTCGATCGTGCACGAGACGCCGTCGTCGCAGCTCGGAGGCGTGCCCGGCTGACAGATGCCGGACGGAATGTCGCAGGTCTCGGAGCCGTCGCAGAAGTCGCCGTTGTCGCAGTCCTTGTCGGTCACGCAGCCCGGGGGCGGCGGATAGACCGCCGGACCGGCGAACGCCGCGTAGGCCACCTGCTCGGTGGTGTGGCTGCGCTCGGAATCCTGGATCTGGTCTTCGTCGATCGACACGAAGAGCTGCGTGGTGGTGGCGACCGTCGCGCCGTGGACCTGCGCCCAGCCGCCGTTGTTGCCGTCCACCGCCGCCATCGTCGTCACCGCGATGGTCGGAGCGGTGGCGAACGGCGTGGTGAAGTTGTAGACGTAGGGTGGGCTGTTGGTCACGCCGGCGACCGTGTCGGGGCCGAGCGCCGCTTCGAACTCGACGCCGCCGAGCGTGCCGTGGCCGGCCTCGAACACCACGAAGCCCACCGTCTCGTCGGCACGCGCGACGTTGCTGTCCTCACAGACCGTCTTGCCGGTGAAGATCGAAGCCGCGTTCGGCGGGTTGACCCGCGACGAGGAGTCGCGGTCCCAGAAGACCGAGAAGTTGGGGTCGTTGTCGCTCAT
>JAHEKO010000303.1 GCA_024638355.1 Acidobacteriota bacterium | reverse complement strand
CGGCCTGCTGGAGATGGCGCAGCAGGTGTTCAACGCCCCGGTGCGCTACGGCGTGCCCCAGGGGCTCGGCGGCCTGGTCGACGTGATCAGCAGCCCGGTGTGGAGCACCGCCTCGGGTCTGTTGCTCTACGGGCTGCACGCGGCCGAAAACCAACAGCGCGAGGCCAAGTCGAAGGGCTTCAGGATGGGTGGGATGCTGGGCAATTTTCGTGAGATGTTCTCGGATTTTCTTTAGGAGACCGAAACCATGATTCTTTTCGAAGAGCAGGACAGAGAGACGGGCATCGCCATCACCATGGAAGATGCCGAGACGATTCCGGCGAGCATCAAGGTGGTCGGCGTCGGCGGCGGCGGCGGTAACGCGGTCGACCGGATGATCGACTGCCGCATGCGCGGCATCGACTTCATCACCGCCAACACCGATCTGCAGGCGCTGCGTCGCGCGCAGGCGCCGCACAAGCTGCAGCTCGGCACCTCCCTCACCCGCGGCCTGGGCGCCGGCGGCGATCCCGAGATCGGGCGCAAGTCGGCGCTCGAGGACACCGATCGGATTCTCGAGATGCTCGAAGGGTCCGACATGGTGTTCATCACCGCCGGCCTGGGTGGCGGAACCGGCACCGGCGCGGCGCCGATCATCGCCTCGCTGGCCGCGGAGATCGGAGCGCTGACGGTAGCGGTGGTGACCAAGCCGTTCGGCTTCGAAGGCCGGCGGCGGATGTCGCAGGCGGAGCTCGGCGTGCGCGAGCTGCAGGAGGCGGTCGATACCTTGATCACCATTCCCAACGAGCGCCTGCTCAACTTCGTCGAGCGCGGCACGCCCCTCACCGAGGCGTTCCGGATCGCCGACGACGTCCTCCGTCAGGCGGTACAGGGAATCAGCGACCTGATCACCATTCCGGGCGAGATCAACGTCGACTTCGCCGACGTCAAGTCGGTCATGACCGGCATGGGCATGGCGCTGATGGGCACCGGCATCGCCAAGGGCGAGAGCCGGGCGCTGGAGGCGGCGCAGCGGGCGATCTCGTCGCCGCTGCTCGAGGAGACCTCGATCGAGGGAGCTCGGGGCGTGCTGCTGAACATCTCCGGCGGCCGCGACCTGGCTCTCGACGAGGTGGCCGAGGCGGCGCGGATCATCGCCGAGGCGGTCGACAAGGAGGCCAACATCATCACCGGCATGGTGGTCGACGAGAGCCTCGACGAGGAGATGAAGGTGACCGTGATCGCCACCGGCTCCAAGTACGGCGCCGAGGACCCCTTCTTCGCCGACGGGCCGGCCGAGAGAGCGCGCGACAGCGAGCCCGCGCAGCAGCCGCAGCTCATGGACCTGCGCCTCGACGAGCCGGCGGAAGCGCGCGTCGAAGCGCGCGTCGAAGCGCGCGCCGAGCCGGAGCCGGCGGCCAAGAAGGACGACGTGCCCTTCTACCGGCGGGTGGTCGCCCAGAACCGGGGCGAGGACCCCAACGGCTACGGCCCGAACTGGTCCAACGTCGACGACTTCGACATTCCGACCGTGCTGCGCAAACAAATGGACTGACCGCTAGACCCGGGCTCTCTGCCCGCGTTTCGTGGCTCCTCGGGAGGACCGGCCCGGTCCTCCCGCTTTTTTTCTTTAGCGGTAGGGTCAGCGCCCCTCGAGTCCGACGCGGGCCTCGCGGGCTCGCCGGCGGAGCGCCGGGATCACCCGTCGGGCGATCTCGTCGGGCATCCGGTGTGCGGCTGCGGCGACCCGGTAGAGGCGGTCGACCGCGGCGGCGTCGACGGTGCCCGCCAGCCCGTCAATGGCGGCTCCGCTCCAGCCGCGGCGCGCCGCCAGGGCGAGGAAGAGTCGCGACTCTTCGATCTGGCCGACGCACTCGAACGGCAGGTGCGCCTCGAGTCCCAGGAGCCGTTGGAGCCACGTACGGTTCTCCGCGACCTCGAACAGGTTCTCGCCGAAGGTCTCGAGCACGACCTCGCGCGGCAGCCAGGCCGCGTAGCCGAGAAAGACGTAGACGCACTTGGGGCAGCGTCGGCACCACGGCTTGGCGCCGTTGCAGGAGTGGGTGGCGGGGATCGCCTCGAGATGGTCGCCGAGAGCGGGGAAGATCACCGCGTCGGCGACCGGCTTGAGCACGCTGAAATAGCGCACGTCGGCGAGCAGGTGGCGCTCGACGTATGCGGCGAGGAGCGTCTCCGCCGCGAGCGACTTGCCCCACTGGTGATTGATCTCCTCGCCGGTGGCGTCCCACACCAGATTGCCCGAGTCCGCGCTGCGCTCGTGGGCGAGAACGAGGTTCGGCAGGCCGTGCCCCAGCGCCAGCGGCAGGGCGAGAAAGAGGCTGCTCGGGGTCTCGGCGGCGGTGACGGTGCGCACGCCGAACCCCTCGAGGTCGAGCCGCTGCGGCTGGAGGTCGTCGTGAATGTCGAGGCGGTGGCGGCGGCGGGGACGGCAGTGATCGAGCAGGCCGTCGATCAGCCGGTGCTGCGCCGTGGAGTCGCCGTAGAGCGAGTGCGAGTAGGCGAACGACTCGTAGGGCTCGTCGATCTCCTCGAAGAGCTTCGCCGCCAGCAGGCTGTCCTTGCCGCCGCCACAGAACAGAAGCGAGCGGGCCCCGCCGCCGGCTGGGCAGGCCGCGGGGGCGGGCCGCGGTCCGCCCTTGCCGGCCGCGAGCTCGGGCCCGGGCCATCCCGGCAGCCCGTTCTCGTAGCGCCATTGGGCCCAGACGCCGTCGAAGATCCGTTGCCAGAGTTCCATGAACTCGGTGGTGACGCACTCGGCCAGCGGGCCGAAGTCGACCGCGTCGGGCTTCAGGCTGACGAGGCGGACGAGGTCGAAGGCGATGGCGTGAAAGTAGAGCGAGCGCAGGAGCTCGCGCCCGTGCCGGTACTCCAGCTCTTCGAGATCGAGCGAGTCGAAGCGAAAACGGCTGGTGAAGGAGCGGCCGCCGATGTCGGCGGCGTAGGCGAGCTCCCGGGGCTCGCGCCGGTAGCCGGTGAGCCGCAGAATCCGTCCCAAACCGCCGCGGAGAATACAGTAACCTTCATCCCGCGACGATGGTAGCGATGGCCGCCCGGGAGAAGCGTCTGTGGATCCAGGCGGCGCTCGTGCAGCTACTGATCTACGCCTCTCTCGCCTACGTGCGCGCGCCCTCCGACTGGCTTCGTGAGCGTAACCTGCTGCGGCTCACGGTCGGCCTGCTCTTCGCGATCGCGGTGGCGCTCGTCGTCCGGCAGGTGGCGCGGAGCCGGCCGGGTCCGCGCGAGCTCCTCGCGCTCGCCGCCTTCGGCCTGATCTCGCTGGTTTTCTTGCTGCGGATCCGCCAGGTCGAGGAGCGGGTCCACCTCCTCGAGTACGGGCTCGTGACCGGCCTGATCTACGCCGCGCTTCTCGAGCGGCGGGCGCGCCTGATCGCGGCCGATGCCAGGCCGCTAGCGCTGACGCGCTTCCCCGCGCTCGCCGCGATCGCGATCGGTGGGCTGCTCGGCTGGGGCGACGAGCTCATCCAGTGGGTCCTGCCGGAGCGTTACTACGCGCTGAGCGACGTCGCTCTCAACGTCGCCGCGGGAACTCTGGTGGTGCTGGCGATGGCCGCCAGGCGCTGGGCGCGGCGCCTCGACCAGGCGCCGACCGCGCCGGACACTCCGCGATGACCGCGTCGCGAGTGGCGACCGTTCTGGGCCTCTGGGGGCTTCTCGCCCTGCTCTGGCTCCTGGCGGTGTCGGGCGGCGGCGCGCCGCTGTGGGTCAACCGGACGGCCGCCCTGGCCGTCGCCGCGACGAGCCTCGGGGCGCTCGCCGGCTGGGCCCGCGGCGCCTGGGCCGACAGCGCCTCGGGGCGGGTGTTGCTGGCGCTGGTGGCGCTGGCGCTGATCGTCCGTTTCACCGGCCTCGACTTCGAGCTCGAGCAGCGCTTCTACGCCGACGAGGGCTACTACACGAGGCACGCGACGGAGATCAACCGCGGCAACGTCCTGGTGCCCTCGTTCCACTATCCGCATCTGCTCTACTACCTCGACGCTTTCGCCGTCTGGATCGCCTCGCTCTTCAGCGGCGCGGCGACCCGGGTGGCCGGCATGGTGCTCGACGCCGAGGGCTGGGGCTTCGTCGTCCGGCTGATCAACCGCGCCCTGGTGGCCGTGATGGGCGCGCTGACGGTGATTCCCGTCTTCCGCATCGCCGAGCGCGTCGCGGGCGGCACCGCGGCGGCCCTGTCGGCCTCCCTGATCCTCTTCTCGACGCTCTACAACGACGGCTCCCACCTCGGCATCTGCGACGTGCCGTCGGCTTTCTTCGCCACGGTGGCCATGCTCTTCGTCGCCCGGCTGCTCGACCGCGAGCGGCTGGCCGACTATCTGCTCGCCGGACTCTTCGCCGGTCTGGCGGCGGGATCGAAGTACCCGGCGGGCGCGGTGGCGATCGGCATCGCGGCGATCTGGTTGCGCTGGCGGCTGCGAGAGCGTGAAGGGTCGCTCTCCCTGCTCTGGTCGGGCTTGACGGCGATGGCGACCTTCGTCGCCACCAGCCCGGCGCTGGTGCTGATGCCCGAGGTGGCGTTCGGCGACACCCGGCGCGGCATCCTCCACGGGCTCCAGGTGCACGGCGGCGAGGGGTGGCTGGGGGTGACGCCCCCCAGCAACGCGCTCTACTACCTCGGGCTCGCGGCCGAGAGCTGGGGGCTCGTGGTGCTCGCGGCCGGCCTCGGCGGGCTCTTGCTGTTCGAGCGGGAGGGCCGTCGCCGGCTCGCGTGGCTGCTGCCTTTCCCCCTCGTCTATCTCGGGCTGATCTTTTCGATCAGCGTCGCCGTGCCGCGCACTCTCTACCCGGCGTTACCGATGCTGGCGGTAGCGGCGGGCTGCGGCGGAGCGGCGCTCGTGGCGCGCGCCCGGGCCCTGCCGCGAAGCCGGGCGCGGCTCGTTGCGCCCCTGGTCCTTGCCGCCCTGCTCGCCTGGCCGGTGGGCAAGACGGTACTGCAGGCGATCGCTTTCACCCGGCCGGGCACGCGAGTGCAGGCGGCGGAATGGATCCGCGAGAATCTCCCGCGCGGCGCGATTGTGATCAAGGAGGCCTTTACCCCCGATCTCGCGGCGTCCGAGTACGCCGTCCGCCCCGCGGTCGACCGCTTCATCGGTCGCACCCCTGACCCCGTGCTCCAGCGCCCGGAGATCGACCTGCTGGCCCTCTCCTCGGCCGCCTACGCTCGCTTCTTCCAGGAGCAGCGGCTGGTGCCGGAGGACCTGGAGGAGGTCCGGGCGCGCTACCGGCG
>JAHEKO010000302.1 GCA_024638355.1 Acidobacteriota bacterium | reverse complement strand
CCCACCGGGTACGAATTCTGGGACGCCCGCACTGGCCGCGCTCTCGGCGTGCGGATCGGGGTTGACGACTCGGCCCCCGACCTGCGCATGTCGCCCGACGGTTCGACGGCAATTCACTCGCGCGAACGGTGGCAGGACGATCCACTGCTCCGGCGTTGGGATCTACGAACCGGCGAGATGCGGCCGCTGGAGCCGCCGCTGGGCGAGCACACCCCGGACGGGAAGTGGGGCCTGCAAGCGGAAGGCGGGGCGGTCGAGATCTGGAATCTGGAGAGTGGGCGCCTGGAGCACACGGTGAGGCCGGCCTTCGGTCCGCCGGGCCAGGTGTGGTTCTCCGCGCACGGCGACATGCTGATCGCGAGCAGCCCCGACCGCTCGCGGGTCGAGCTGTTCGAGGTCGAGAGCGGGCGCTCGCTGGGCCCGCCGGTCGAGGTCCCGGGCAAGATCGCGGCGGTCCGAGTAGCGGCGGGCGCGCGTTGGTGCGCTCTGGTGCTCGAGGAAGCAGGCCTGTGGCTGTGGAGCCCGGCCAATCAAGCGCATCATGCGGCGGCGGTCCCGCCGGACCCGGCTCTCGAGGTCCACCTGTCGCCTTCGGGCGAGACGCTCCTGGCGAAGAGCGGAGACGGGGCCTGGCTCCTCGAAGCGCCGAACGGGGAGCTGGTGGGCGAGCTCCGGCACCGGGGCCGGCTCGAGCTGGCCCGGTTTTCACCCGACGGGCGCCTGCTGGCGACGGTCGATGGCTCGGGCGCCAGTCCGCAAGCGGACGGGCCGCGCAGCCGGGTACAGGTGTGGGACGCGCGCACCGGACGCAGGCTGTTCGACGTCTCGCGCCAGGCGGCAGCGAGCGAGGAGGTGGCCTTTTCACCCGACAGCTCGCTCCTGCTGGTCCCCGCTGCGGACGGATTCAGGGTCTACGACGCGCGCACCGGCGCCTGGCGCGGCGGCGGATCGGCGAGCGCCAGACCGTGCGCCAGCCGGGGCTCCCCTGACTGCCGGAGTGCGGGGTTTGCTCCCGACGGTCGTGCCGTCTACCTTCTCGACTGGCGTCAGCGCGTGGCAAGCCTGGTCCAGGCGCGGCTGCCCGAGCTCGTGCTTGTCCATCCCGAGCGGACCTCCGTCGTAGCGCTTTCCGCCGACGGCAGCCGCCTGCTGACCGCCGGCCGCGAGGGCGGCGCCCGCCTCTGGGATCTGGAGACGGAGTCGCCGATCGGGGAGCCGCTGGAGGGCGGGAACAGGATCGCCGAGGCGCGCTTGTCCGGCGACGGCCGCTGGCTGGTCACCGATCATCTGCGGGAGGGACCCAGGATCTGGGACGTCGAGACCGGACGGGGACGCCCTTGGGAAGACGACGAAGGGTCCGATGGCTTCGTCCAGGTGGAGCTCGGGCGAGCCGGCGCGCTTCTGGTGATTCGGGACGGCGACGGGCGGCTGTGGGACTTCGACGCCGGGGCGCTCGAGCCGCGCCGCCTGGAGCTGGCGTCCGAGGTGGGCCTGTTCACGCTCTCCCCGGACGGCCGCCGCCTCGCCACGACCGCCTACGGCGACGACGTGGTCGTCACCGACCTGACCAACGGCCTCCGGCTCCAGGTGCTCAACCCGCGCGGTGGCGCGGTGCAGGACCTTCAGGAGTCCGAATCGGTCGAGGCGCTCGCCTTTGCGCCCGACGCCGCCGTGCTGGTGACCTCGACCTCGTACGGCACGACGCGGCTCTGGGATGTCGACTCCGGGCGGCTGGTCCGCGAGCTGGAGGGCCCCCCGACGGGCGCCGACGAGCTTGTCTTCTCGCCCGATGGCGAGGTGATCGCCAGCCTATACGGCTCCCTGGTTCAACTCTGGGACGCTGCCACCGGCCAGCCAATCGAGGGGTTCGTGGTCTGGCGCGCCGCGGCCCTCGCGTTCAGCGCCGACGGCCGGCAGCTGCTGATCGCCACTCCCGAAGCCACCTTCCGGTGGTTGCTGCCGGAGCTGCCCGACGAGCCGGAGCGCATCCGGCCTTGGGTCGACGTACTCTCGGTCGCCCGCTGGAGCGAAGACGGCCCGCCGACGGCGATCGGCCGCGGCACCTGGGACGAGTCGTGGGACCGCCTCGACGAACGCGGCGGACCGTTCCGCTGATTCGCCTCGGGGTCGGCCCACTCGCTAAAGCCAGGGCCATCGCCGGGTCCTAACGAAGGCCTGCATCTCGACCAATTCGGTCGTCAACGTCTTCTGGTCAGAAGAACATGCGCGCCATCCGGCGGATCAGCCGATGGCTTTCGGTCGGGGCCCGGTCGTCGTGAACGCCGCCAGGAGACGATCCTTGTGGCGCCCTATGGCGTGTAGGTCGGCGTCTTGAACAACAGATTGCGCGGTACCAGATCGAAGCCCGTGAAGTTGGTGATCGCCACGCCCAGGTTCTTGTCGAAGGTGTCGTTGGTGCCAATCCCGAGATCCTCGTAGCGCGGGATGTGGTTATACCCGGACTTATGCCAGACGACCTTGCGTTGGCCCGCGAGGCTCTCTCCGTTTACGTAGCTCTGGATCTCAGTGTAGAAGATCTCCGCCAAGGCCGGTGGCGTCGGTCGGCGTGTGACCCAGAACTCATGGTCGAGGAAGCCCTCCGTAGCGCTGGCCTTGAAACGAGCCTGGCCGTATCGGATGGGGACCAGGGCGTAGCCGATGGGTGCCGAGGATGTGCAGGGCGGGGTGGCGCCCCCCGAACATGGGATCGGCCGGCCGTTGGGCTGGCTAGGGTTCTTCATCAGCAGCGCGGTGAACTCACTGCCTACCCAGTCGTCGCCTCCCTCGACGCCGCCGCCGAGCGACTCGAAGACGATCTCTTCCTGACCACTGACGACCCGGCGCGAGACCTTCTCGACCTCGATCTGTTCGGGCTGGCAATTGGCGTTGCCCAGCAGGCAGAGATGAGGCTCGAGGCGCCAGGCACCGATGTGAAGATGGGTGTTCGCCGTCGACGGTTGATCACGGAGGTTCTGGCCGCTTGCAGCGATGCGTACCTGGATGACCCCGTCGTCACGGAACTTGAAGACGACCGGGTAGACGTAGTTGTAAGCGCTGAACATTCCCCACAGCGTCATCGCCTCACCACGGCGCAGCCGCGCGGCGGCGTGGTAGCCGCCCGGGCCGTTCTCCATCCAGCGCACGAAGTCGTCGGTCATCTCTCTCACCACGCGGTCGCCGTGGATGTAGGTCGGCTTCCGCGCCAGACGGCTGACGGCGGTCTTGTCGAGCTCTGCCACGCCGGTGTAGTAGCCGTAGAAGTCCTTGTACCGGTTGCCACTCTCGACGTAGGGAACGAACATCGAGGCTACGGCGAGACGGTCGAGCACTCGCACCCACTCCTCGGTCGCCCGACCCTGGACGGTCCTGCGCCCGCGCATGAACTCGGCCTTGGTGATCACCCAGATCAGCTCGCCCGCTTTGACCGGATGCGGCTCGAACGTCCAGGCGACGCGCCAGGCGGTCTCCGAGCTTGAAGGCGACGAGCCGGTGGGAAAGTGGCGCTCGGTCGAGGTGGCGGTGGTGTACTTCACCGCGCACGAGGAGCAGAGCAGGGTTGCCGCGATAGCGGCGATCAGGATGCCGATCGGACAGCTTGCCTTGGGCCGGGTCATCACACCGCCTCCCTTCGAATCAGTCCTCGTATCGGAGAACCCGGTCCGCCGTGAGATCGACGATCGCAATCGGCGCGTCTGGGGCAGAGCGGAAGTAGACAGGCCGCACGAGCACGATGCGGTGACCCTCGAGGCCTGCCTCTTCAGCGCCGGAGGAGATGAAGAAACCGAGGTCGTAGGCGTCGGTCGGAGCCTGGAGGAGCGCGCGGTATTCGGTGGAGTCGGCCGCCAAGAGCTCTCGGATGCGTGTCTTCTCCTCAGGGGCGGCGGGCGCCGAGGGGCCGGGAAGGACGCGGGTCTCCACCACCCGCTCTTCCCCTAGATCGACGACCACTCGGACGGCGTTGCCGGTCGCATAGTCGAAGCTGGTCACCGCGGCGAGGCGGCGTCGATCGGTCTCGTCTGTGGCCGGGTAGCGAGCGACACCAGCGACCACCTCTTTGGTCACCGTGGCGTCCTCGACGAGGAATTCCGGGGGTGCCAGCTCGCTGCGGGCCACCGCCGCGAGGCGCTTGGCGAGATCCTGCTCCTGCGGGCTCAGGTACGTCGCCGGCGGCGCAGCCGCCTCCGCGTCGGTAGGGCTCTGCGCCGCGGAACAGGCCGCCGCAGCGGCCGCCATCAACGCCACGCAGGCGATTCTCCATGACCTTCGACTCTTCGTCACCGCGGCCCTCCTCTCCGGATCACGCCAACCTCCTCGCTCGGACGGCTCCGTGCGTGTGGCGCCAAGTCGATGCGTTCCATTCATCGAATAGACGGACGCTTCTCGGCGATTCCCCGGACTCGATAGCCGTGCTTCCGGCCTGGCGACTATCGCACCACCCAGCCTCGCGGTGACGGTCCTTCTGGTTGTTTCCGATCTGAGTGGAGGCTTCGAGCACGGATCGTGGCCAGACAGGCTGGTTGCCTACCTGGGGAATGGCAACAGGATTGCTCTCCTCGGGGTCACACTGGCTATTGGAGCGATCGCCAAGTCCTGGCGGGCCTGGCGAAGTACGGCGTGCTTTAGCCAGAGCGCAAGAAAGGGCCTGGGTCGCTCCCTGAAACGGCGTTTCCAGAGGGCGCTTATCGGGCGAGCCGAATGGTAGCGCTCGGAGGTGTGCCGGTCGCGTCTGATCCCATCGCCGTGCAGCCAGGCCCGAGAAGCCACCCTCCCCAGGCCAGGGGATCACCCCGCGCCGAGCTCGAAGAGCGGGTCGCCGCCCTCGACCGGCTGGCCGGTCTGGACCAGGATCCGGGTCACGACGCCCTGCGACTCGGCCTGGATCTCGTTCTCCATCTTCATCGCCTCGAGGACCATCACGCCCTGGCCGGCTTCGACGGCGTCGCCCTCTTCGACCAGCACCGCCACTACCCGCCCCGGCATGTAGGCGGTGACCTGGCGGGCGGTTCCGGCGCCGCCCTCGGCGTGGGCCTCTTCGGCCAGCAGGGTGAGCGGGTCGAGCACCTCCACGACCTCCATCCCGCCGCTGCCGCTCACCACGTAGCGCCGCTCGCCCTCCGCCCGCACCGAGAGCTCGTGCTGCGCGCCCGCGATCAGGAAGCTCCGGATGGAGCCGTTGATCTCGATCCGGTCGATGAGGTAGACCCGATCGCCGACGCGCGCCTCGAAGCCCTCGTCCACCCGCCGGAGCTCGACCCGCG